>CANEVR010000069.1 GCA_947442505.1 Flavobacteriales bacterium
TGAGGAGATGAGGAGATGAGGAGATGAGGAGATGAGGAGATGAGGAGAGGAGGAGATGAGGAGATGAGGAGATGAGGAGATGAGGAGATGAGGAGATGAAAGAATACACTCGACTGGTGAATTAAATCCACAATTTTCATTTCAAATCATTGCGCTTCTTTATTGGGAAGCCCGATTCTTTTCAAGGTTTCATTGGCTACTTTCAATTTCTCAGCAAATTGCTCTTCGTAGTTAGAATTTTTCGTAGAAGAGTTAGCAGATGCTGTTTCCAATGAATCAATGTTCTTTAAATGTTTCTTGTTCATTTTTTGAGTTGTGATGTAAAGTTAGTTTTTAATTTCCTTCGAACTAAAAATACTCCCGTGATGTTTGAATGGATTATTTGCGACTTTAAAAGCCATTCGTTATTTTATTCAGGGTAAATTCCAACGCAGAGTTCGCGACGTTCTCGCAAAGTGCGCGGAGAGTTTTAGGTTTTTTAAGATGCTCATTCACTTTCTACACTTTGCGCCCTTTGCGCGTTCTCCGTGGTCTTAGCGTTAAAAAATGGGTTTTTTATTTCTAACAAGGAGTTCGCGGAGATTTTGTATGCGGGAACAAAGGTAACGGCATAGAAAAGTTGGTAAGACTTAATTTTTTTTGTAAATTCGTGATATGACAAACGCTTCACTGAAATTAGAAATCGATTCACTACCGGCTTCTCTTCGTCAAGAAGTGGCAGACTTTGTTGCATTTCTGAAGATGAAGAATCAGAAGAATATCAAATTCAAAGCACGCGAATTTGGGTATGCAAAGGGTAAAATACAGCTCGCAAAAGATTTTGATGAACCTTTAGATATTTTTGAAGATTATATCTAATGGCCTATTTGCTTGATACGCATGCCTTTCTATGGTTTGTTGCCGGAGACAAACAATTACCCGATGGTGTCAAACAGCGTATCAAGAATCCTGATGAACTTTGCTATTTGAGTATTGCAAGTTTGTGGGAAATTACTATTAAACATCAAATCGGAAAATTGACCCTTGGAATTTCTCTAGATGAATTGTTTGAATATGCAGACAGGAATCAAATCGGAATATTGCAGATTTCAAATGAGCATTTGCTGACTCTTTCAAAATTGCCAAGTCACCATAGTGATCCTTTTGATCGTGTCATCGTCTCACAAGCGATGTGTGAGAAACTGATACTGATGACCAAGGATAGGGGACTCAAGAAATATAAAATCAAACAACAATGGAGATAATACATCATCTCTTCATCCCTTCATCCCTTCATCCCTTCATCCCTTCATCCCTTCATCCCTTTTAATTCCCCAAAACCCTGCCCTTTCCCAGCGCCGCAGCGTCGTAATCGGGTTTGATTTTTAGGGCTTGCTCATAGTCCGCCAAAGCGAGCTTTCTGTTATTCATCTTTTCATAACAGACTCCACGACTGTAATATGCCTGGAAATAGGATGGGAACATGGCTATGGCTTGTGTGAACTGCTCGATGGCTTTTGTATTCTCATTCAAATAAGTGCAGTAAATGAATCCTTTGTTGTAATAAGCGGCTGAGAAATTTTTGTCGATCTGAACGATGGTGTCATAGCACGCCAAGGCTCGAGGATAATACTCCGGATTGCGGTGGCCATTCTCTTGCAAGAACATTGCGCGGTTGTACCATACTTCAACACTCCTGGGTCGAACCCCAATGGCGGTTTTGTAATACTCATCCGCCAAATCATTCTTCTGCTTGGCCACCAACAAGGCCAACTCGACATAGGCATCGTAAAATTGTGGATTCAATTCAACCGCGGTTTGATAGGAGGATATGGCCGTGGTGGTGTCTCCTTTGGTCTTGAATAGTCTTCCCTTGAAGTAATAAGCTTCAGGATTGGTGACTTCCACTTTCAACGCATCATCCAAATACTTCAATGCTTGGTCGTAGTTGTTTAATACAATTTCGATGGAAGCGGTTTTAATTAAACCAGGAACGTATTGGTTGTTTTTTTCGACTGATTTTTTGTACTGGATGTAGGCATTCTTGACATCTTTTTGTATCCAATACAGTTCTCCTTTCTCAACGTAAATCTCGGCTTGAGTGCTGTCCAAACCCAACGCACGATCCAAATCGCGCAAGGCATCCGCAAAGCGTTGTTTGCTGCTGAGGTATTTGGAACGGGCAATATAATGTTGGTAGTTGTCGGGCTCATCCTTGATGGCTTGGTTGAGGGAATCCAATGTGGCATCTGGACCATTGGTGCTGGTCATCATCTCGGGTGCGTTTCCTCCGCCACAGGCTGTCCAAACCATCACGGTAAGTGCCATTCCTATCCAGGTGATTATTGCTTTATGCATTTGTTTCATTTGGTCCACGAAAATACAAAGACCACAAGTGAAAAGCGTACAAAAAAACAAGGACCGCCGCAGCAGTCCTTGTTCTTTGGTAATGATGTCTAAAAACCCACTTTCGCGTTTTCGAAAAAGGGGAGAATTATGCGTTGGCTTTGGCGGTTGAAATGGCCGCTCTCACCTTGGCTTCGATTTCTTCTTTCAATTCAGGATTGTCTTCCAACAATTGCTTCACCGCATCGCGTCCTTGACCCAACTTGGTATCACCATAACTGAACCAGCTTCCGCTCTTCTTAATGACGTTGTGGTCCACACCCATGTCGATGATTTCACCCAACAAGGAAATGCCATGTCCATAGATGATGTCAAACTCTGCTTGTCGGAAAGGAGGAGCCACTTTGTTTTTCACCACTTTTACTTTGGTGCGGTTACCGATAGCATTCTCTCCATCTTTGATTTGCGTAGAGCGGCGAATATCCAAACGAACAGAGGCGTAGAATTTCAAGGCATTACCACCAGTAGTGGTTTCGGGATTGCCGAACATGACGCCAATTTTTTCGCGCAATTGGTTGATGAAAATGCAGCAGCAATTCGTCTTGCTAATAGAGGCCGTCAATTTGCGCAATGCCTTGGACATCAAACGCGCTTGAACACCTACGTTCGAGTCGCCCATTTCTCCTTCAATTTCAGAGCGGGGAGTCAAAGCAGCAACGGAGTCAATGACGATCAAATCAATGGCGCCAGAACGAATCAAGTTGTCTGCAATTTCCAATGCTTGTTCACCATTATCGGGTTGAGAAATCAAGAGGTTTTCGGTATCTACCCCCAAGGCTTCTGCATAAAATTTATCAAAGGCGTGCTCCGCATCGATGATGGCACAAATACCACCTTGCTTTTGGGATTCTGCGATGGCGTGAATGGCCAATGTCGTTTTACCTGAAGACTCAGGACCGTAGATCTCAATGATACGACCTTTCGGATAACCGCCAATGCCCAATGCACTATCCAATCCCACTGATCCGCTAGGGATGACTTCCATCGCTTCAACGGCATTGTCTCCCAACTTCATCACAGCCCCTTTGCCATAGGTTTTTTCCAATTTTTCCATGGCCATTTGAAGGGCCTTCAATTTTTCTTTGTTTACTTCAGACATTGCGTTAGATTTTTAAGTTTTACAAATATTTTCACTTCAGCTTGTAACCAATTTACAACGGTTATTTTTTTTCTTTATTGGGGTACAAATCTTTGAAGACCAAGAAAGCCGCCAGGTAAATACTGGTGAAGATGATGGCATACCAAAGTGAGCGGTTGGGTTGCACACCAAGGCCTTGGGCATTCTCAATGAAGTGTTCGTGAAGACGTTGTCCTATATACCAACTCAACAAAAAGAACACTGGAGCCAAGATCAGGTACCAAAATTGAAATCGTTTAGTCATGCTGAAATGTTTCTGCGAATTTCAACGAAGTTTTGGTTTACACGTTCTTTTTTGATCAAAACTTTATGCGTGATTTATGAGCAAAAAGCAAGCGTTTTCCACAAATGATGCGGTTTACAGTTGACATAGGGGGTGTATAACCTTTCTGTTTATGGTTCAATCAAATGAACCCCCTCCTCTTCCCAAACGGCATAAGTGAAGTGCTGTATCCAATCTCCAAGATTGATGTATTGGCTATTGGCTGATACCTCCATGATTTTGGGATAGTGGCGGTGTCCAAAAACATAATAGTCATGATGGGTTTCTTTCTCGATGCTTTGACAATATTGAAACAACCATTCTTGCTCGCCATGAAAAATCTTGTCCATTTCCAATCCCTTTCCTCGGCTGTATCCGGAAAGGCTAGAGGCCAGCCAAATGCCAAAATTGGGATGCAATCGCGCAAAGAGCCATTGACACAATTTCGAATCAAAGAATTTCTTCATGAATTTGTAGCTGTGGTCTCCGGGTCCTAGTCCATCTCCATGTCCTATGTACATTTTTTGGTCGTTGTGTTCTATGACAACCGGCTTGCGGTGCAAAATGATGCCGCATTCTTTCGGTAAATAGTCAAAGATCCACATGTCATGGTTGCCAGTGAACCAGTGTATCCGAATTCCTTTATCAGTGAGCTCTGCTATTTTCCCCAAACATCTTACAAATCCACGCGGTACAGCACGCTTGTATTCAAACCAAAAATCAAATACATCGCCCACCAAGAATATTTCATCTGCGTCTTTTGACACTTCCTCCAACCAAGCAACAAACTTTTTCTCACGCACCAAACTGGCTTCGTGATTGGGGCTGCCGAGATGCAAATCCGATATGAAATATTTTTTCTTCATCAACGGGCCAAATTCTTGGCAACAATTTTAAATGGATCCATGGCTGCCAAATTCACTTTGAACATGAAGTATTGGTAGGGTTTGATGCCCATTTGTGTGCGGGTGTCTTTCAACTCTTGAGACATCACGATAGGGGCATAGATTTCAATCACATCCTTCACGATAGGAATAATCACACCTGAACTGAACAGCCATTGGCTGTTGTAATTGTTGCGGTCAATGATTCTGCTATCTGATAAAATGAAATTGATGTTGCTTTGTTGACCGTACATTGCTGTTGTATATAAAGACAACGGTAATTTGACCGGCAAGCGGTAGCGAATCTGTCCTGATATCATTCGGATATCAAATCTTCTTCCCGTTGGTGTGTACAACATTCCATGTCCGTCTTGAATTTGACGACTCAAAGCACCTTCGGTTTCTGTTCTTCCAGAATAGAAATTGTTGAAAGTGAAGTCGGTTTCAGCGGTCGCTCCTTCAGGATTGAAGGCGGCCAATGTGCGGTAATTGTTGACACCATTGAACAAAATGAAATCAACGGTACGCTTGGCATTGTTGCGGTTATAATTGTAAGAGTACTTCATCTGAGTGGTACGTTGATCGCCATCCCACTTACCGTTTTCAAGTGCCCCAGTCCACTGCATCTGATATTCGACTCTATGTTGTAAACCAAAGTTGCGACCTGTCTGTATGGTTGTTTGCGCAAAGTCTTGGATGGTGCTGCTTTGGGTTTCTGAACCAGTGATGTTGGTGGCGTTGTTTTTCTTCAAAACGATTCCCGCCAATTGAACGTCAAAGTAGAACTTGTTGTGGTAGTTCTCCGGTCTTCCTTTGGTGCTGAAGGTGATGAATGGTTTGACGGTTTGGTATTTTGAGTGGAAGTAAACATCCGTTCCATTGAGGTTTTCTGTAAGATCGGCAAAATAGAATTGCTTGGCATTGGCTCCCAATGTGAACTTGCCCAAGCGCAAACTGGCTTTGGCCATTCCGCTGATGTCATTTTGATGGAAGCTATACAAAGGAGTAATCGACCACTGCCATCTTCTGTTGAAAACGGTTTTGTTATGAAAGACAACACCGGCCATGAATTTGTCATAGTTGTTCCAACCCAATAATGGAACCCAATAAATTTGAGTGGACTGATCATTGGCCAATCCTGTGAACGGTTGGAAATCGATTTTTTCAAAGCGCGGAGCAAATGTTCCTTTGCGAACAGTGTTGTTGGTCAAAGACATTTCAGGAATGGATTTCTCAGCATTGATTCTGACCAAAGGTTTTGTTTGATTGTTGTAGTCATTGATGTCAAAAATCACTTTGCCCACATGACCAGGTTTCAAGACATTGGTCCATTTGGTTTCTTTCTTTCCGTTCTTGTATTCAATGGTAACGGAGCATGGACCCTCAGTTTGTCCCGTATTGACAACACGGGCTTGATAGAAGTAATCCACTTTATTGCCTGAATCCAGTTTGGTGACGTTGTGTTTTTTGGCAACGTTCAATAGGGTGTAATCGGCTTTGCCTTTTCCTTGAATGAATTCATCAAAGAACCAACCCAAATCTTGTCCAGTTGTTTTTTCGAATGTGGCTTTGATGTCTGCAGGTTGCGGATGTTTGAATTTCCATTGAGAGAAATAGGTTTGCATGCATTTGTCAAACAGTTCTTCTCCCAAGTATTGTTGGAGGTAATAAAATACAACTGCGGTTTTCTTGTAAACGTTAGCACCATAGTTGATGCTGAGGTAGTCGTCTGAATGACAACGGAGGGGTTGGTCAATGTCGTAGGCTGCGGTTAGCAGGTAGGTCAGCTGTGAAAGATTGCGTGCATCAAAAGATGGCAATTGAAAACTCTTGGCCAGGAACTTAGCGCCAATGTTGATGCTGGCACTTTTTGATCCGTATTTTGTCATCAAATAGCGGTCTTCGTTGAAAGAGTTCAATCCTTCATCCATCCATGCGTTGTCTCGCTCATTGCTACCCAATATTCCGTAAAACCAATTGTGACCAACCTCGTGCATGATGACCGTTTCCAACTGCAAAGTATCCCCGGCATTTCCGATAACGGTGACATTGGGGTATTCCATTCCGCCGCCTGCGCTGATGGTGCCATCTACTGCAGTGACTTGTGTGTATGGATAATCGCCATTCCATTTTGAATAGTAGTAGGTAGCATCGTTGATGTATTCAATGGCGTTTTTCCAAACTCGTTTGTTGTCGGGGGTGTACATGGCCCATGTGGTGACTTTGGTTTTGGTGTAAGGAGTTTCAACACTTCCTTTTCTTACTATCCAACGTTTGTCCGCAAACCATCCAAAGTCATGTACATTCTTTTGCTTGTATTGGATGGTCTTCCATTCGTTGCTGCTTTCAGGGAATTCAGCGCCAAAGGAAACGGAGTCAGCCGGTTCAGCTTTTTGACTCAATTCATCCAACCAAGCGATCTCAGAAGCGGTTTGTAAATTTCCAGTTGCACCTACCACATAGTTTTTGGGTAGGGTAATGGATACATCAAAACTACCATACTCGCTGTAAAATTCTCCTTGTGTCAAATAGGGCATCGCGTGCCATCCATTGCGGTCATATACTGCTGGCTTAGGATACCATTGGGTAATTTGATAACTCTGGCCAATGTGTCCCAATCTCGAAATGCTACCACTGGGTAATTTTACACGAAATGGTGTTGTGATGGTGATGGATTGTCCAGGTTGCAAGGGTTGCTTCAAATACAATATCCCGATGTCAATGTTTTGGGCATCCAACTCCCAATTGACTTTTTCATTGTTGACTTTAAAGTCCAAAGAGTCAATGAACCCTTTGTCTTCTTTTAATGTGCTGTACAAAACAAAATTGCGATCACGTGCCAATTGTTTGGCCAATGCGGTATTCTTGTTTTTGTAAGCATTTGGCCACAGGTGCATGTATACTTTATCTAATGCATCGGGACTGTTGTTGGTGTAAATCAAGGTTTCATAGCCTGATAAAAAGTGATTCTGATCGTCCAACTTTACGGTCAAGGTATAGTTCACTTCTTGTTGAAAGTACTCTTTTTGTCCAAATGATTTTAGACAAAAAAATAGAGCGAAGATGGCAAATGTATGTTTCATGATTAAATATTCTTGGCGATCAATTTTTCTAGATTTTCTCCCATGGCATCATTGCCATGCGCAATAACTTTTCCTGATTTGTCCAACAGAATGGGGTAGGGAATGGCTTCGATGCCCCATTGATAGGTGACCAAGCTTTTCCAGCCTTTTAAATCGCTTACATGGTTAGACCAAGTCAGTTTGTCTTGTGCAATGGCTTGTGTCCAAGCGTTTTTGTCGGAGTCCAAAGAAACCGAAAAAACTTCAAAGCCTTTGGATTTATACTTGTTGTAAATAGAGACAACTTCAGGATTGGCCCTGCGGCAGGGTCCGCACCAAGAAGCCCAACAGTCGACCAAAACCAGCTTTCCCCGAAGATCAGTTAGCGATCGATTTTTTCCGTTGGGATCGGGTAGGGTAATGTTGGACAATTCCTGACCAACGGCAATCGCTTGATCCAATGCTTGTCTCTTGGGACCATTGATTTCTTCAGCAATGCTGTTGACATATTCTACAAAACTGTTGAAGTATTCACTTTCACCCATGCTGGATTTTAATGCTTCAGCAATCTTCACAAATTGATCATGATGTACGGTTGGATCCAAATATTGAAGGGCAACCAAGGCGCCAGGTTCGGTGTTATTTCCATCTAACCATTTGAGTACACTTTTCTCTATTTTGTTGCGCAGAGCAAGATTGATTTTTTTAAAACTTGAATCTTCTTCCTCCATGGCCATCGTGTTCATCAAACTATCCATGATGGGGTTGACCTCTTTTGAGAATGAGGCCAACTTTTCTGAGTGAGGAGAACCTTTGACATTGCTCACATTGCGCAATTGTCCAAATTGCCCTTCCAATTCCACAGTCTCCGTGCTGTCCGTTATTAATATGAAGAAATCATTTTCGCTAAGTCCAATGCGATAGATGTCTTTTACTAGCCCTTCGTATGGACGCATTTCAAACTGCTCGTCTTTACCGATGACTGTGCTGTCCAGAATGATGTCTTCTCCATCTCGGAAAGCATACAAGTACAAGGTTTGACCTTCACCACCATGAATGGTTCCCTTGATTTTTTGTTGTTCTTTACTGCAACTAAAAAATGCAGTAAGAAGTAGTGTGAAGAAAATTATTTTTTTCATTCTGAAAGTATTTTTTGAACGATTCCCGATGCTGTTTTGGGGTTGGCTTTTCCACTGGATTTTTTCATGAGCTCGCCCATGAATAAACCAAGAAGCCCTTTGTTTCCTGCTTTGTAGGCCGCTACTTTATCTGGCCAAGCTGCGATGACTTCACGTGCAATGGCTTCAATGTCATCCTCATTGGCGTCCTGCACCAAATTCAATTCCTGAGCTGTTGTGGCTGCATCCTTTTCTGGATGATCAAACAAAACAGGAAGTATTTTTTCGGCTGCTGCTGAAGATGATATTTTCCCAGATTTGATCAATTCAATGATGCCAGCCAATTGCTTTGGGGTTAGTGTCATGTCCTGAATGTCCATTGCTCTTTCATTGAGCAATGCCTTGACAGGTCCCATTAGCCAGTTTGCAGCAGTTTTGAATTCTGAAGTAATCGCAATGAGGGATTCAAACCAAACGGCGGTCTCTTTCTCAGCGGTGATCACTAGGGCATCGTATTCTGTTAATCCCAAATCTTGGATATACTTTTTCACCAATGCTTGTGGCAGTGATGGCATATTTTCATGAATCATTTTGATTTGGGCATCTGTAATCACAACTGGCAACAAATCGGGTTCAGGAAAGTATCGGTAGTCATGCGCTTTTTCTTTGCTGCGCAAAGAGAATGTTGTTCCGTTTGCGGCGTCAAAACTTCGTGTTTCTTGGACAATCTCTCCGCCAGCCTCTACAATTTCGATTTGTCGGCGCATTTCAAATTCAATGGCGCGTTGCACATTGCGAATGGAATTCATGTTTTTTACCTCGCAGCGCGTATTGAATTGCGTATCTCCTTTCTTTCGGACGGAAATATTGGCATCACAACGCATGGAACCTTCTTCCATGTTACCATCGCAGATGTCAAGGTAACGAACCAATTTTCTCAGTTCTGTCAAATAGTTGTAAGCTTCTTTTGAGCTTCTCATGTCCGGTTCACTCACCACCTCAATCAAAGGGACACCTGCGCGATTCAAATCAATTAAGGTATCAAAAGGATCCTGATCGTGCATGCTCTTTCCAGCATCCTCCTCCAAATGTGCACGGGTGATGCTGATGCGCTTGGGTTGGTCATTTTCATCCTTGATGTCCAAATAACCTCCCGTTAAAATAGGGGTTTTATCTTGTGTGATTTGATAGCCCTTGGGCAAATCCGCATAGAAATAATTTTTTCGCGCAAAATAAACCTCTTGGTGGATGGTCATGTCCATGGCCAATCCCAATTTAATCGCATGGTCAAATGATGTTTTGTTCACCATGGGCAAAGTCCCAGGATGTCCAAGCGTAATGGGGCTGACCAAAGTATTGGGCAACTCACCAAAAAGATTGGCATCTGATGCGTATGCTTTGGATAAGGTTTTCAACTGCATGTGCACTTCTAGTCCAACCACCAATTCATATTGGTCAATGGGCAGTGCTTTTATATTTTTTTCTTCCACCAGAGATTCCATTCTGTTTCTTCTTCTTCGTTGATTTTTAATACAATGGGCAAATAAAAAATGGGCATGCCCTTCCAGTCAATCATATCCTTGATGCGCATGGCATCTTTTTCTGTCGTTACCCAAGCTTCCACACGGCCGCCAAAGTTAACCATTTTGGTCTTTAAGTTTTCCAAATCATTGTCGTCAAAACGATGATGGTCTGCAAAGTTTATCGCTTCTCCAACGTTCATCCTTTCTGCTACAGATTGGTGAAAGCTTTTGGGATGCGCAATACCGCAAAAGCTACCCCAATTTTTGAAATCATTTTGATGGTGATCAAAAACAGGCAGCAGCGGCAAGTAGGCTGTATGAAAGAAAAAAATAGGCGCATCACTGAATCCCCGCACCTTTGCTATCATGGTCTTTTTTTCTTCAGGATTCAGTTGTGAAGGTGATCCTGTAAAGACGATGAGATCAGCCACTGATGCCCTGGATTTTAGATCCCTTAATCCACCCCAAGGCCAAAGATGATCATTGTAAAATGGACTCGAGTAACGAGAAAGGAGTACGTTGATATCCCCTTTTAAACTGCGGTGCTGAAAGGCATCATCCAGAATGATATATTCTGTTTCGGGATGTTGTTGATGAATTTGGTAGGCTGCCTCCCAGCGCTTTTCACCAACGTATGCAATTGTATTGGGATGATGCAAAGCGATTAACTTGGGTTCATCTCCTATCTCGTCAGCAGAGCTTTCGATTTGGATTTGTCTGATTCCTTTTGTTTTGCGTCCATACCCTCTGGATAGAAAGGCTACACGGTGATTTGTCTTCAATTGCCCGATGAGCAGATCGGTAAATGGCGTTTTTCCTGAGCCACCAATGGCCAAGTTGCCAATGACAATTGTTTTCACGGGTGCTGACCGGGATTGGAAAATGCCAAATTCATAGCACCAATGCCTTATGGAAAACACAAGTTGCAACAGGGCAGATATTAGGCGGCGGATGAGAAGCATGAATGCGTTAAATTGCGCATTGCAAATTACAAAAGAGATGACAACGATTAACGAAGTAATCCAAAAGCTAGAGGATTGGGCCCCACTTTCTTTACAGGAATCATATGACAATGGCGGATTGATCGTGGGCAATGGGGATCAACCATTGCGTGGTGTGTTGATTTCATTGGATTGCACGGAGGATATCGTCGACGAGGCCATCAAAAAAGATTGCAATTTGATTGTTTCTCATCACCCCATTGTTTTTTCGGGAATAAAAAAGTTAAATGGAAAAAATTACATCGAGAGAACGGTAATCAAAGCCATTCAAAACAATGTGGCCATATATGCTGTTCATACGGCATTGGACAATGTGCACACTGGAGTCAATCAAATGATAGGACGGAGATTGGGTGTACAGCAAATGACCATTTTGCGTCCCAAGAAGGAGCAATTGCTGAAACTAACCATTTACACACCAGCTGAATATCTTAAGGAGCTGGAGGAAGCTCTATTCCATGCGGGTGCGGGTAAGATTGGAAACTATGATCAGTGCACTTTTGTATCCAAAGGGGAAGGTAGCTTTAGACCATTGCCTGGTGCAAATCCCTTTGAAGGAACAATAGGGGAACGCAAGATTCAACAGGAAGTGAAGTTGGAAGTGTTGGTTCCGTTGCATCAAAAAGGTCAGGTTTTTAAGGCCATGCAGCAGGCCCATCCATATGAAGAAGTTGCGCATGAATGGGTGAAGCTGGAGAATCTGCATCAGGAGATAGGATCTGGCATGATAGGTCTTTTGGAAAGGCCAATGGCAGTCCAAGATTTTCTTGGATACGTGAAAGAAAAGATGGGGTGCACCATGGTTAAACACACTAAAATGCACAAGGATTTCATCCAGAAAGTGGCGTGGTGTGGTGGCAGTGGGGATTTTTTACTCGAAGATGCCATTGGCCAATGCGCCGACGCATACATCAGTGCAGATTTTAAGTACCACCGATTTTTTGATCACAATGAGAGAATCATGATATGTGATATTGGGCATTTTGAAACGGAATCTTGCGTAATTGACCTACTAAATGATTGGTTTACAGAAAAATTTACTACTTTTGCCATCCACAAAACGGAGATTGTAACCAATCCCGTTAATTATTATTTCTGAAATGGCGAAAAAGATCATCAAATCCTCCAAGCCTGCCCAGAAAGCCACTAAGGTTGTTAAACCAGAGGTTAAAAAGGCAGTCAAGAAAGAGGTTAAGAAGTCTCCGCCGGTAAAGAAAAAGATTGAAGAGAAAGCAAAGCCGGTGAGTAAAGGCAAAACAGTTGTTGCAAAGAAGGCAAAGCCTATTGTATCAGCGAAAGCAAAGGCACCGGAGAAAAAAAATGTGAAGAAAGCAATGCCTGCAAAAACAACAAAAGCACCAGCCAAAAAAGTGGCAGCCAAA
Organism: Flavobacteriales bacterium; assembly: GCA_947442505.1. GTDB lineage: Bacteria > Bacteroidota > Bacteroidia > Flavobacteriales_D > Sanyastnellaceae > CAMCTV01. The sequence goes on from CANEVR010000069.1 coordinate 12,756, forward strand.
AAGGTCGAAGCGGCCAAACCAGTGGCAGCCAAGAAGGTAGCCGTTCAACCGACCCCCTCTAAGAAAGCTGTTGCAGCAAAGAAAGCGGCTCCTGTCAAGAAGGCGGCTGCTGTAAAAAAGGCTGCGGAAGCAAAGAAAACAGTACCTGCTAAAAAAGCTGCCCCCGCAGTGAAGAAGGCAGGAGACAAGTCTGTAAAAGCTGCTGCTCCGGTAAAGAAGGCCCCTGAAAAGGCTATCAAAGAGGCTCCCAAAAAGACTCAAACACCGTTAGCGCCTGTCGTGGAGAAAGCAACCCCAAAGGTGGCATCAACGGAAAAGGTGGTCAAGGCTCCTGAGCCAGCAGCAGCTCCGGTCAAAAAGCCAGCACCCAAAAAGGCTGAAGTGCAGAAAGTTTTAACTCCTGAGGAAGCATTGCTAGCCGAGCGCCCGAAGCCAAGAATGGTGGACTATATCCGAGAGTCTAAGCCTACAGCAAATCCTGTATTTGTTGTAACGCCAGAAGGAATGGCCAATGTGAAATTTGCGCCAATGGCCAAAGTAGAAAAAAATGAAAAAAAGGAATCCCAAGAAAATATGAAAACCACAAATCGTTTTGCTTTTGTCGAAGGAGACAACAAGAACAGCGGAATTACCATCGAAAATAAGCTTAGAGCCCTTTACGATGTTCAGTTAATTGATTCACGCATTGACAAGATTCATGCTACACGAGGAGAATTGCCA
>CANEVR010000070.1 GCA_947442505.1 Flavobacteriales bacterium
GGAAAAGGACTCTGTGGAGCCACATCAATCCATGATTTTTTCATATTACATCAATTGAGCAACGATTTTTTCAATGGTCAGACCTTCGGCTTCAGCTTTGTAATTTCTGACAACGCGGTGTCTGAGTATAGGAAGTGCTACAGCTTTCACATCCTCAATATCTGGACTGAATTTTCCATTCAATGCAGCATGGCATTTGGCGCCAATAATCAAGTGTTGAGACGCTCTGGGTCCGGCACCCCAAGCAATGTTTTTATTCACCCAATCAGGAGTAATTTCTCCGTCGGGTCTTGTTTTGTTTACCAATTTCACTGCGTACTCGATGACGTTGTCGGCTACCGGCATTTTGCGTATGATGTTTTGGTAATTTAAGATTTCTTCTTGGGTAATGACCGAATTGATTTGAACTTTTCGATCATCCGTTGTGGCCTTTACAATGTCAATCTCTTCTTGCAGGGTAGGGTAGTTGACCCAGATATTGAACATGAAACGGTCTAATTGTGCTTCTGGTAACGGATAAGTCCCTTCTTGCTCAATGGGGTTTTGTGTTGCTAGAACAAAGAAAGGGGAGGGCAGAGGCATTGTTTTACCTGCAGCAGTAACCTTTCTTTCCTGCATCGCCTCTAGTAAAGCAGATTGCGTTTTAGGAGGTGTTCTGTTAATCTCATCGGCCAAAATGATATTGGAAAATATCGGTCCGGGGATAAATTTGAATTGCCTATTCTCATCCAAAATCTCGGCTCCAACAATGTCGCTGGGCATTAAGTCCGGGGTGAATTGGATTCTTTTAAAGTTCAAACCCAAAGCCTGCGCAATGCTATTCACCAACAATGTTTTGGCCAATCCAGGAACACCAACCAATAAACAGTGACCATTACTAAAAATAGAGATGAGCACATATTTTACCACTTCATCTTGACCTACGATGGCCTTGGATACTTCTTGCTGCAGGTCTTTGTATTGTGCCCTGAGCTTATTCAAATTTTCAACTTCTGACATCTTTTCTATTTGTTATTTAACCAAATGAATTCAAATTCACACGTGCGGTATTCTTCGTCTGTTTGAATGTAAGTTCTGTTGAGTTTGGATTTAACCCAATTGTCTGTCGCAACTCTCTTGGTTTCTGAAGTTGCGGCATTTTGAAAGATCTCATAATCCAAATCCAAGTTGGCTTTGTGTGCATTGATTCGGTCGTCCAATCTGTATATGACATATCTCTTGACGCCATCTGCTGTGGTGGACAAGATGGGTTCTGATATTTCACCTGGTTTCATTCGACTTAATATCAAATTGATTTCAGGATCCAAGTTTCCAATTTCATGCTTTAATCCGCCTGTAACAGGGCTCATCACTTGACCTTCTTGGTTTTTACTTTCTTCATCAGAACTATAACGCAAAGCACCTTCTTTAAAAGAAATGACTTGATTTTTGATTTGCTGATATGCGCTGTCAGCCAATTGATGGGCAGCTTCCAAATCTTTGTCTTTTATTTTGGGCGTCATTAAGATGTGACATGACTCATAATAATCACCTCGTTTTTCTATCACTTTTACGAAATGATAACCAAAATCACTTTTGAATACGGGGGTGAACTTCCCTTCATCGGTGTTGTAAACTGCTGCCTCATATTCAGGTACAAAGGTTCCTCTTTTTTGCAATGGATAACAACCACCTTTGTATTTGCTCCCAGGATCCTCACTCCATTTGGCCGCTTGCAATGTCATTGAGGTTCTTCCAGAAATAATATCATTTCTGACGGAATCCAAGTGGTGAATGACTTGGGTAATCTCCTTCTCACGAATTTTTGGTGCGAAGACAATTTGTGAATATCCAATTTGCTCAGGAATAAGTGGTATGGAATCCTTTGGCTGTTCTTGAAAATACTTCAAAACATCTGCAGGAGTAGTAATGGAGTTTTTGGTTACCTCTTGCTGTTCTTTTTCAATCAACAATTGATCTTTAACGGTATCAAAAAAATCTTCTTTCAATACAGGGATGCTCTTTCCGTAATAGGTCTCAAATGCTTCTTCAGAGCCCAACATTTGCACAAAATAATTAATGCGTTTGTCTACCTGTAATTGAACTTCACTGTCATCCACTGCTATGCTATCTACCTTGGCATGGTGCAAAAGTAGTTTTTGATACAACAGATTTTCAAAGGCCTGACATCTGGCTTCTTGCGGGGCGGTCTTTCCTTTAAAACTTTCTACTAAAGCATTTTCCAAATCAGAGAGTAGAATAATTTCATCACCGACAACCCCAATGATTTCATCCACTGTTTTCAAAGTGGGTTGACTGAATGCCAATGTTTCAACCATCAATGTGAACAACAGCACCAAAACATACTTCATCTTATTCATGGTTTTTTTATTAATCCTTCCGCTTCGTATTTCTTTATTAGTTCGGTTTGGTATTGTTGCCAAATCGTCCATTTTTTGCTTTCCAGTATGACCTCCTCAGACATCCCCATCTGTGTGCTATCCGTTTTGGTATTTTGGTTTGCACCAATCCCCTCCGATATTACTTTCTCTCTTAATCCTTGAACGAGCAGTTGATTTTTAAATCGTTCTAACTTCATATCCAAATCAGCAGGTGCTGGAATTTTTTCAGCCTCCAACTTCAAAACTTGATCTTGAATCCATTGTTGAACAAATGCCTTACAAAAGGTTGCACTGTCTGTTGCGCTCAATCCTTTTGGGAGAATATCCGAAATGGTGGATTGTGACAACTTCTCATCGCCCACTTGCGCCAAGGTTATTTCATTATTCTCTGATGTCCCGCAGGAAAGAAATAAAACCAGCACTATGAATGGAATCAACTTCATTAGTGAATGTAGTACAATAAATCTTTGTTGATGATTATCTTGCCTTCCTTCTCCTTTTTCAAAGATTGGATCCAAGATTCTTCCAAGTAATTCTGATAATCACTGGTAATTACTCCTCTCGCTTCCGTTAATTTCTTTGGTCCAGCGGGAATGAAATCAATGACTTTAACAACAACAAATTTTCCATTGACATCCAAATCCTTTGCATTGATTTTTCCATTTCCTTTCCAATCCATCATTTTCAAAAGCGGGCGATCTTCTTCAGAATAAATTCCCGTATCGTACATCACATGGGCTTGATTGTCTGCGTTGATTTCAGACTCAATGGACTCAATGGGGTATTCACCAGATTCCAACATTTCACGAACGGTCTTGCTGTAATTGCTGTTCTCGCAGGTGAATACTGCAATTTGCGCTCGGTCAGGCCACATGTAGTTGGCTTTTCTCTGCTCATGGAATGCTCTGAGTCCAGCTGTATCTTTCACAGCTTTTGACCAAACTTTTTGATCGGTCAATTCAAACAACAAAATGCCATCTCGGTATTCATTCATCAACATGCGAAATGCAGGGTATTTATTCTCCAATTGGCTATCCTCAAACTTAAGAACTTGCTCATTGCTGAAGTTTTTGAATTCATTGGAAACGAAATCAAAGGGAGAAATTTTATTTCGGTTGGATTTTTTCTTGTTGATGTATTGAACAAATTCCATCGCTTTAACGCTTTGATTATTCAATGAAATCAAAACACCCTTGGTTAGTTTTTTCTTGGGTTTCCATTGGCCGTTGAACACATTGCTATCTGCAGAGGCAATTAATTTGTCCAACAAAATGTCATTCTGAGTGTATCCGTAGTCTGCTTTTAACTTGTTCAAAAATGAATTTTTTGTTTTTTCGGCTCTGGAATCTTTTTGAACTTTACCTCTAATTTCTTTTTCCAATTGCTCATAACTGGCCAGCGGTTTGAAGTCCAATCGCTTCACGATGTGCCAACCGTAAGAAGTTCTAAATGGTTTTGAAATATCTCCGTTGTGTTTTAGAGCAAAAGAGGAATCTTCAAACTCCGTGACCATTTTGTTGATTCCAAACCAGGGTAATTCGCCTCCCTTTTTGTTGGAAGAGCCATCTTCGCTGTAAAGACCCGCCAATTCCTCAAAAGTCTTTTCACCACTTTTGAGTTTGGTGTTAACCTCTTCAATTTTGTTTTTGGAATAGTTGGCATCGTCTTGCTTGTCTCTGAACATGATATGCGCCACTCTGATTTCCCCTCTGGCTGGTCTGCGGTCGGTTACTTTTACGATGTGATAACCATACTTGGTTCTAACGGGCATTGAGACTTCACCTTTTTTGGTTTGATAGGCAGCGGTTTCGAAAGGATAGACCATTTGGAAGGCTGTAAAATAACCCAAGTCACCACTGTTGTCTTTGGCTGAAGGATCTTCACTGCTTCTTTTGGCAATGTCTTCAAAGGAAGATTTCCCTGCAATGACCTCGTTGCGAAGCTGCAGAATTTTTTGATAAGCACGCGCGGTGTCACTTGGGGCAGCGCTGGGATCACACTTGACCAAAATGTGATAACCGTGCAATTCTTCTTTTAATCGATTGTAACCTTCTTGAACCAATCCGTCAAGCATGCTGGCGTCAACGAGATATGGTCTGGCCAATTGCGTGCGGTATCCGGCCAACTCATTTTTAAATTTGGCAACAGTATCCAATCCCAATTTCTTGGCCTCAGCCACTTTTAATCTAAAATTGACATACAATTTCATGTATTCATCCAACGACGCTTGGGTAATAACGGAATCGCGGTTGTTCTTTTTGAAAATGGTTTCAAATTCTTCCAAGCTGATTTCTTCCCCGTCGATGGTCAGAACGGTTTGATTTGATTTTGCGCTATTTGTCCCGGGTTGAGCCCAAACTGTTGTTGTGAACAAGGACAATAAAAAAATGGAAACACCAATAATGCTCTTCATATCTTTCTGTTTTTTACAAGGTGGACAAATGTAACCAATTTTACAGCGTAAACCTTGCAGTTTTGCCCCGAGAAGGTTAAAAAAAATTAAGCTGATAGCGGTTTGCCGATGATGAACATCGCAGGTGTTTTATGCAAATCAATATTGCTTTTTTGCCACTGTTCCATTCGCTGCGTGATGATTCTTTGGTGAGGGCCGTGAATCCCAACCCCAATGCAGAGAAAAGTATTCTTTGAAAGTTGTTGAATGCAGTCTTCGAGTATGGCTTTGTTGCGGTAAGGCGTATCCATAAAAATTTGAGATTCACCATTCGTAGCAGCGGATTCAAATTGTTTCAACATTTTTATTCGATCACTCTTTTCCCTGGGTAAGTAGCCATGAAACCGAAATTTTTGGCCATTCATGCCTGATGCCATCAATGTGAGCAAAATGGAAGACGGCCCAACAATGGGAAATACAGGAATTTTCTTTTCGTGTGCAAAAGCCACAACTTGCCCACCGGGATCAGCGATACAGGGCAATCCTGCATCACTCATCAATACCGCCAATGGTTCAGAACTTAGTTTCTCGAGAATCTGTTGCTTTTCTTGACTGGTTGTATTTTCATTCCACTCAAAAAAGTTAATGCCATCAAATGGCAATGTAAATCCCATTTTGCGCAGATTTCTTCTCGCTTCTTTTACATTTTCGACAATCCAAAATTGAATGGATTGAACTTTTTCAGATTCAGGTATGCCTGCAAAAGAAAAACCCTCGTCTGCAATAGGCGAGGGCAATAGGTATAACCCAGTAAGTTTTTTCATCACAATTTGTGTCGCTTATAAAGCGTTGAATTCCTCGTCCACAGAGGAATCAGAAGTCATGGATTCTTCAGGGGCAGAAGGCGCATCATGCTGACGTTCCTTGATGTAAGCAATGGTTTCTTCTAGTCCTTGAATGAATTTTTCAAAGTCTTCTTTGTACAAGAAAATTTTGTGCTTTTCATAATTGACATTTCCCGTCTCAGCGCTTCCCGTGCGCTTGCTTTCAGTAATAGTCATGAACAAGTCATTTCCTCTCGTTGATTTTACATCAAAGAAGTAGGTTCTCTTTCCAGCTCTTACCGGTTTTGAATAAACATCATCACGGTAGTTATTTCCCTCATGCATACGTTTAGGTTTTGAACGATGTCCAAATATAAATTTATTATTTGAAAAAACAAATCTTTGTGAGGTGAATTTTTTTGTCGTCTCCGGCAATGGCCATATGGCCATTCCAATTTATCATGGCATTTACTGACCTTAGAGCAACTCCGTTCAATTTATCCACTCGATTCAATAAGTCCAGGGTTTGATCGTCCCAAATTTTGATACTTTTATCCAGTGATCCGGATACCAATATTTGTTTTTCTTTTTCCCAAACCAAACAATAAATCGCATTCAAATGGGCTTGGATATTTAACAATGGCTTTGTGTTGTATTGCTGATAAACCACTATTTCTCCCGTTTTAGATCCTAAAACCCAAACTTTTTTTAGAGGATGATAAAATCCACTGGTCCAACCTGTAACATGTTTCGTAGTGTATGTTTCATTCCACCATTTGGTTTCAAATATTCTGAAATTTCCCTCATTGTCAATGCTGGCCATTTCGGTCTTGTTGGCATCCCATATGAACTTTCGTATTTTGCTTGAACCGGTCCAGATGGTTCGCGCTATGCCAAGATTTTTTTTGTCCCACAAATGGATTTTTCCATCACCACCGCCCGTGATAACAAATTCATCGTTGGATTCAATCGCGTAAATGCCCAACGCATGGCACTGGAATCTGTTTAAAATTAGTTTTTGTTGGGTATCAAAAACATTCAAATTGCCATCTATTCCGCCGCTGTACAAAAGGTGTTCACAAACATGCAACGCGAATGTGCTTTCTGTGGTTTCTGCAAATAGTTCTGCAATGAATTGACCATCTTGTTTTTGGTATCGAATGATTTTTCGATCACCTCCTGCCGAGTACAATTGACCTTCATCTTCCGCTAGCGCATACACGGGCGCAAGATGAAAATCAAATGTGTCAATTACTTCTAAATTGATGGGCATGGGGTAAAAATAGAATTAACTTTGCAAAGCAATGTCAAAAATTTCAGTTTCTATTCCTAAGGGAACACGTGATTTTGGTCCAGAAGTAATGGCCAGAAGAAAATTCTTGTTGGACACCATTCAACGTCAATTTCAGTTGTATGGTTTTCTTCCTTTGGAAACACCCAGCATGGAGAATTACAGCACGCTTACAGGTAAGTATGGTGATGAAGGAGATCAATTGTTGTTCAAAGTCCTGAACAATGGGGAGTTTTCCAAAGGTGTGAATGATGATGATTGGAACAATAAAAACCACAAAGCGTTGGTGGGACAGCTGTGTGATCGCGCGCTGCGTTATGATTTGACAGTTCCTTTTGCCCGGTTTGTAGCCATGAATCACGGTCAATTGACTTTTCCATTCAAGCGTTATCAAATTCAGCCAGTGTGGCGCGCAGACCGTCCCCAAAAAGGTCGTTACCGTGAGTTTTATCAATGTGATGCTGACATTATAGGAACGAATAGCTTGTGGTGTGAATGGGAATTGGTCAATTTATACGATGCGGTCTTCAGTCTGTTGAAAATTCCTGTTGTCATTCATGTCAACAATAGAAAGGTTTTGCAAGCCTTGGCCAATGCTTCAGGGATGGAGCAATGCTTCAATGATATGACTGTTGCGCTGGACAAATTGGACAAGATTGGTTGGGATGGAGTAGAGCAGGAAATGGCAAACAAAGGGATTGCCGCTGACAACGTTGCCAAGCTCAAAGATTGGCTCGAGAAAATGCAAAATGAACCTCGAGAAATTCAGGCTTTGTTGTCATCATTTGGCAGCGCGGAATCCATGGCGGAAATTGATTTTTTTAATCAGGCTGCGCAAATGGCTCCTTTGCAACAGGCTGTTTGGAAATGGGATTTTACATTGGCCAGAGGATTGAATTATTATACAGGATTTATTTTTGAAGTGAAGGCCTTGAATGTTGAAATGGGCAGTATCGGAGGAGGTGGACGCTATGACGATTTAACAGGGATTTTTGGCGTAAAGGATTTGTCAGGTGTTGGAATTTCGTTTGGCGCTGATCGAATCTACGATGTGATGGAGTCGTTGAATTTGTTCCCCCCGGCAATTGAACAATCGACAAAGGTTTTGATCGCCTATTTTGACTCTTCGACGCTTGAAAAGTCTGTGCAATTGTTGTACTTGATGAGAAGCAATGGCATTGCCTCTGAGCTTTATCCGGAGGAATCAAAGATGAAGAAACAGTTCAAATATGCAGATGACAAACATATTCCTTACGTCATTGTAATTGGTGAGGAAGAAAGTGCCAATGGCACGGTTAACATCAAGAACATGACCACGGGCAACCAATTGGCATTGGCCTTTGATGATGTCATTGATTGGATGAAGAATGAATTGCATTAAAACTTTTGGCCCTCTTATTTGTTAATCGATAATACACCATAAAAACATATATCATGAATACCACTGATCAAAAAACCACCCGCATTGCCGTTTTCTTTGACGGATCATTTTTCCTTCAAATCAATTCCTATTATAAGCACAATCATTCAGTAGGAAAGAGTTTTTTCTTTTCAGGATTTATGGAGTATATCCGACACAAAGTAGCTCAGCAAGAACATTCCAAATACCATATGTGTCCCATTGTTGAGTCACATTGGTTTAAAGGACGTTATTCCTCTAATGCATTTGAATCAAGATATCCAGATCCTCAGAAGCGCAGTGAAATAATGAATAGCGAGCGCAAAACGGAGGATTCATTGGTTTATCAAGGTGTTAAATTGCATTATAGTCCCATTCATTTGGACAATGAAACGCAAGAACCGTTGGATAAACCAATCAATGTCGCATTCACAGCGGAAGGAGTTGCTTTGGCGGCTCAAGACAGATTTGATGTGATGGTGATCATTGGTGGAGATGGAGAGTTTCAGCACTTGGTGAATAAAGTGAATAGTTTTGGAAAAAGAGTAATGGTATTGGGTTTCAATTTGTCATTCGAAACAGAAACGCAATACGGACCAAGGAAGAAATTTATCAGGACTTCTCAAATTTTGATGGAGCGCGCCAACTACAGTGTTTGGATGGATCGCATTATTGAAGAAGGAATAGAATCCAATGAGCGATTGGTCTTGAGTTTATTCAACAATATGTAAGAATTTTAATGGGCATAGATTATCTTTGCCGCATTGGGACATTAGCTCAGCTGGTTAGAGCGCTACCTTGACATGGTAGAGGTCATCGGTTCGATTCCGGTATGGCCCACTTTTTTCTAGTTCATTGGATGAGACAATAATATGTTCCTTTCCCCTCTGAATAGTGGTTTTGGATGCTGATTGCGAATTTTCATTCAGGATAACCAAAAAAAAAAGACTGCCTAAGCAGTCTTTTCAAATTGGAAAACGGAAATTAATTTCTTTTCTTGAAGAACAAGCGGGTAACAAAAATACCTTGGCCATCTTCTTTACCTGCATCACTCTCAACACCGCTAGCAACAAAAGCCAAGTCATATCCTTGGGCATCCATTTCATTGAGCTTAGACATGATGATGGCATCGTTTGATGCAATATTTTGGAAATTGATACCTACCCCTGAGAAATAGTTCAACATTTTGGTTTCGCGTAAGCCCGCTACTTTGATGTCGCCGCGATCTACATCACCTTGCTTGGAATCTTTGCCATCTGTTCTAACTGTTGTGAATGCATTGTAATCAACATCTGTTGTTGACTCAATCATTCTTGAGCGACCCATTCCCATTGGAATAATGGACTCTATAACGGTTACTACTTTGTACTGTGCAAATGCAAATTGAGCCGCCAAGGCCAATGCTGCAACTAAGGTTACTTTTTTCATTTTGTTTATTTTGATTTTAATTGTTTCGAAATTATTTATGCATATCTCCGTTTCCAGTTGCCGCTTTTCTTTGATTCTGCTGCGGCATTTGAAATGGTCAACTGCTCTTGGTGAAATGTGTGCAAAGCCAAGGCTGCAGCCAATTCTTCTAAGGTGGCATCCGTTTGATTTAAAACTTCAGGGGTGTAGTATTTTTTGACAAAATGGGTGTCAAAGTCACCACTCACAAAAGCCTCATGATTGATGGCCCACGAGCAAAATGGCAGGGTAGTCTTTACTCCAGTAATGTAATATTCGTCTATGGCCTTTGTCATTTTTGCAATGGCATCATTTCTATCCGTGCCTTGCACTATGAGCTTGGCAATCATCGGGTCATAATAAATAGGAATCTCCATTCCTTCTTCAAATCCATCATCGACCCGTACCCCATCTCCGGTTGGGCGCTCATAGCTGATCAACTTTCCAATATCAGGTAAAAAGTTATTGGTTGGATCCTCTGCATAAACACGAACTTCAAGACTATGCCCATTGATTTTTAAATCGTCTTGTGAGAAAGACAATTGCTCACCTCGTGCAATTTTGATTTGTTCTTGAACCAAGTCAACTCCGGTAATCATTTCAGTTACTGGATGCTCAACTTGCAATCGGGTGTTCATTTCAAGAAAATAGAAATCTCGCTTTTCGTCCACCAAAAACTCTACCGTGCCTGCTCCGACATAATCACATGAACGTGCAACATTGACAGCAGATTCGCCCATGGCCTTGCGCATTTCGGGTGTGAGGATGCAGCTTGGAGCTTCTTCAACTACTTTTTGGTGACGGCGTTGAATGGAACATTCTCGTTCAAAAAGGTAAACAATGTTTCCGTGCTGGTCAGCCAGCACTTGAATCTCAATATGGCGCGGTCCGGTGACATAGCGTTCAATGAAAACTGAGCCGTCTCCAAAAGAGCTTTCAGCCTCTGAAATGGCTCTGGCCATTTGCTCAGCTACATCATCGATGTTTTCAACGATGCGCATTCCTTTTCCGCCGCCACCAGCAGATGCTTTGATAAGAATGGGGAGTCCCACTTCAAGGGCCACTTTTTTTGCTTCCTCAACATCAGAAATGGCATCCTCCGTTCCGGGAACCATGGGGATGTTGAATTTGCGCGCGGCTGCTTTTGCTGCAAGTTTTGACCCCATCATTTCAATACTGTGTGGACGAGGTCCGATGAAGGTAATTCCTGCATCTTGAACATGCTGCGCAAATTGAGCATTTTCGGATAAAAATCCATAGCCCGGATGAATCCCATCTGCGCCAATGCTTTTGGCCAAAGCAATGATGTCATCGCCTTTTAAATAACTTTGATTGGATGGGGCAGGGCCAATGCAGTATGCCTCATCCGCGAACTTGACAAAAGGTGCGTTTTTATCTGCTTCACTATAAATGGCAACGGTTTTAATTCCCATTGCTTTTGCCGAGCGCATAACGCGCAAAGCAATCTCTCCTCTGTTTGCAACCAGTATTTTTTGCATGTGGCTAAGATAAGAACAGTGAACGCAAGAGACATTATTCTCTTACAACTTTCACCAATCGTTTTTCATTTAATCCGCGCAAAACCAATAGATAAGTTCCTTTGGATTCTGGCAACTCTATCTGTTGCACATTTCCTTTGATCCATTTGGTGGTGATTAATTTTCCGTCGTTGCTGTATATGTCAACGGACTGAACCAACACGCCCGGATTGTTTAATGTAATCCAACCATTGTAGCTGGGGTTGGGGAAAATACTGGGTCGTGCCTTGATTTCTCCAACGCCGACATGCGTGAAATTGGTTTCTTGTAAGGCCACTTCAAAAGGTGCAGGGCCTTGTTCCAAATACATGTTTCTCCAAGTATTAATTTCCGGGGTGTCAAAGGCAAACATTTCATCCATGTACTTGGGAGGGGCAGTTTGGTAAAGCAAACGAGCGGTAACATGGTAATCGCCTGAACCAAAATTCTGAATGGGAATGTGGAAGTGGATGATGTCCGCTCCAGTTCCTTCTACACCGTTGTTTTTATTAAAATCAACATCCCAGTTTGCGCCTACAATTTTTGTAGTATCATACAACCCGCCAACTTGAGTCGAAAAGCCCAAAGGAGTAAGTCGGTTGTCTTTGAGATAGTCATCGGCACGCTCGAGAACAGTTGTAACATCTCCATTGACATCGGCCATCACCATTTCATAAATTTGAACTTGTTCTGGCGCGTTGATAACGTTGTAGTGGGGTTCGTAGGTAGCGTTCTCGCCAATCACTCGGTAGTCATTGTCTACACCTCCAGATCTAAAAACTTCTTGTCCATTGTTGTCTGTTATGACAAATTCAACAAATGCTCTTCTTGCGGGATATCCGCTTGGAAATTTATGACCAGCAAGGTTTCTAATATTCAATTCAAAACGTGCGGTGTCTTGGTCTATAACACCTGTATTGAGCGTTATATCTGCGGTTTGGTAACGAAGTTGATCCTGCGTTCTTGCGATGACAGTATTGAAGTGACCTGCATTTGCTGTGATGTCTAAGGCCTTAATATTGTTCTTCATCAGCTCAAGCATGAAGGTATTTCCTCCTACCAACCAGTGTTGCGCATAAGGTTGTCTTCCTGGAAGAAAAGAATACCCCGAAGCGATTACAATGGGTTCATCTAGCTTGGGCATGTGACAATCTTGGCATTCTTGGTGAATGGTAGGGTCGTTGCTGGTTTTGTAGGATGAATTCAACCACTCATGATAGGTGGCTTGTTCTATAAAATCATTGCCTGTGTAATTTCCTTCTAGGTCTGCAACGTGGGTGGCCAATGTGTGGCACCCCGCGCAAGTTTCAGACTTGGAAAAAGTATGACTTCCAACGGGTGTGTATCCCACAAAACTTTGCATGGCTTGGTAGAAAATAGGGAAATCTTGTTCTTCGCTGACATAAGGACCCCAAATGGTATCGGTATGGAAGTGAAGATCGCCGGAGAAATCCTTGCCAACTTGATCCATTCTCTGCTGGTGACAAGCACTGCAATTGACCCCATCCCTTGCCATTGAATCTGTTGGCAATTGGTTGATGTCATAATTTTCATTGCCGTTGAAAAGGTTGGTGTAGCGACCTATCGGCGCATGACAACTGGTGCATTTGTTGACCAAGTCTTGCGCGTGTCCGGGATTGACGGCCATTTCATGAGAAAGCTTGGCTCTCCAAAAAGGATCTTTAGCGGAATTGGCCATTATAGTCGCACGCCAGTTCTCAGTAGGATTGACCAATTCACCCTCAGCTGTAATGTTGGCAAATCCAACAGGATCCACACCATGGCATCCAGCACAACGGCCGCTTCCAACAAAAAATCCGTTATCATAAATGGGCAAATTGCCATTCAGCATTTTGACCATCTCCGCTTGAGAGTGAAATTTCCCTTTGTGCGGAACAAA
>CANEVR010000071.1 GCA_947442505.1 Flavobacteriales bacterium
AATAACAATATGAGAAAACTCTACACAATCATGGCCATTTTGGTGGCCGGTGTTGTAACAACAGCACAAGCTCAAACGAGATACCTCGATGAGGTTTTTACCAACGTGGATGTTCAGTCCAACGTTACCTATGGTGTTAACGCCACAGTACTATATTACAGCATAGCTGGGGAAGCTGTTCCAGAAGCTTTGAAGATGGATATCTACTCTCCTGTTGGGGATACAGCCACTTCACGTCCTTTGATGTTGTTTTTCCACACTGGAAACTTTTTGCCTTCTGCTTATGTTTCTCCTCAGGTGAACAATGGTGGTACAGGTGGACAAAGAACAGACTCTTCTGCTGTAGAAATTTGTACGCGTTTTGCAAAAATGGGATACGTAGTTGCGTCTTGCGATTATCGTTTGGGATGGAATCCAATTGCACCTACTCAAGAAGAGCGTGTCAATACATTGATTAACGCTGCTTACCGTGGTGTTCAGGATTGCAGAACTGCTGTTCGTTATTTCAGAAAATCCATTGCAGAGTCAGGTAACGTATATGGAATTGATGGTTCTAAGATTGTTGCATTTGGACAAGGAACAGGTGGTTACATCACTTTGGCCAATGCAGGTTTGGACATTTATGAGGATGTTTTGTTGCCTAAATTTTTTGGATCCAATGGTATGCCAATGGTTATCGAGATTGTGAACGGTAACTTGGATGGAACTACATACGGAATCAATCCTTTGACAAGCGATACACTATGTTATGCCAATCACTTGGGCTATTCTTCGGCAGTGAGCGCAACGGTTAATTTGGGCGGAGCCATCGGAGATTCTTCTTGGTTTGATGAGACGGATGGACCAGTTATTTCATTCCACACACCAACAGATCCTTTTGCTCCATATGGAGACGGAATGGTAGTTGTTCCTATTCAACCAACGCCATTGAATGTAGTGGAAGTAAGCGGAAGCCGCACTGTTCAAGCAATGGCTTCTTTGTACGGTAACAACGATGTATTCCAACAAGTAGAGGATGCAACTGTAGATCCTTATCCAGCAGTAACAGCTGGTGCTAACTTGCACAACGAAGGATTCTATGGATTGTATCCTTTGGTTCGTCCTGCAACTCAGCCATATGATAGCGCTCCTTGGGAATGGTGGGCACCAACGCATCCCAATGGTGCAGTTGGATTGACTACTAATCCTGATATGTCAGAGACCAAGGCTAAGGCCATCATTGATACCATTCAGATGTACACTGCTCCGCGTTTGATGTGTGCTTTGAATTTGCCAGGTGCTCCTTGCACATCAGTTGGTGTAAGCGAAAAAGAGAGCAATTCCTTTACCGTTTATCCTAACCCCAACAACGGACAGTTTGTTGTTAAGCACAATAAGAACATTGCTTCTATCCGTGTTTACAACGTAATGGGACAAGTAGTTTTCCAAAACACTGCGGTTAATGCACAACAATTTGCTTTCAACAATGAGTTGAACCGCGGATTGTACTTTGTGGAAATGATTTCCAATGGAAAGAAAATCACACAACGTGTTGTTGTAGAATAATACAATTAAATGAGATTGAAAAAGCCACCGTGAGGTGGCTTTTTTGTTGGGTTATGTTTTTAGACTGGTTTATTTTTCAAGAACTTTTTCCAGCATCCTTTTGAGATAGTCATTTTGTTCTTGGAGCAATCTGATTTGGTCTTCGTATAATTTTCTTTCTTGATCTGAAATTCCTTTATTGACGACAAAACCGTTGCCTGTTTGATTGTGCATGACATTAAAAATCATTTGCTCATTGAAACTGGCAATATCTTCCAATGAGATGCCTAATATTTCTGAAATGCGTTCTAATTTGTGGAATGTGATTTCTGATTCTCCCATCTCCATTTTGGAATATGCACTTTGTGTAATGCCCAATTCCTGAGCCATGTGGTTTTGGGTGAAGTTCTTTAGTTCTCTTAGTTTTTTCACTTTGTGACCAATGTGCACCGTGCTATGTTCCATAATACTCCGTTTCTGATTGTCCTTCAAATCTATGAAAAGCTCGGGCATAATCTATTCTTACAGAGAATAAATTACAAACATTGGGAATCCTAGCTCCGGGTTTATTGAATTTCTTTTGTAGTAGGATTATAATACAACAAGAAGTATGGATTTTAAAGATGTAGTGAGACAGATAGGAGATCGCGTTCTCAAATTGAAGGAGAATATTCTAACGGAAGAGGCCACTAAAAACGCCTTTATTATGCCATTTATTCAAGCTTTGGGATACGACGTATTTAACCCATTGGAGGTAGTGCCAGAGTTTGTTTCAGATATTGGGACGAAGAAAGGAGAGAAGATTGATTATGCTATTTTTCGCGATGGACAGCCAGTCATTCTAGTAGAATGCAAACATTGGGCGCAGAACTTGGATTTGCATGATGGTCAATTATTGCGCTATTTCCATGTATCAAAGGCTAAGTTTGGTGTATTGACTAATGGAGTAAAGTATAAGTTCTATTCCGATTTGGTAGAGGCCAATAAAATGGATGAGAAACCATTTTTTGAGTTCGATATAGCAGAGATCAATGATGTTCAGATAGAAGAGTTAAAAAAGTTTCATCGTGATTATTTTAAGATTGAGGAGATTTTAAATACTGCGAGTGAGTTGAAGTACATCAAGGAGATTAAGAATATTTTATCTCGAGAGTTTAAAACTCCTTCTGATGTTTTTGTAAAGTTTTTTGTGAATCAAGTTTATCCTGGAAGAGCTACAGAGAAGGTCATGCAGCAGTTTCAAGAGTATGTGCGCAAGTCTTGTTCTCAAACCGTCAATGAATGGATTACAGATCGATTGAAAACTGCGTTGAACAAGGAGAACGAAGTTGTTTTGGAATCGAATTCAGTCGCAACTGAGCAGTCACAAGTTAATGATGAGCGAAAGATTGAAACAACGGTAGAAGAGATGGAAGCTTATTTTATTGTGAAGTCCATATTGCGTTCAACTGTTGATGCTTCACGCATAGTATACAGAGATGCCCAATCCTATTTCTCCGTTATTTTGGATGACAACAATCGCAAGCCCATCTGTAGATTTTACTTGAATGGAAACAAGAAAATGATGGGTGTGTTCGATGCAAGTAAATCAGAGACCAAGATAGAAATCAAGTCATTGGACGATATTTTCGGACAGGGTGGTTCATTGGCCCAAGTTGTTGAATCATATAATCAATCAGGAGTATGAAGTTGAAGTTAATCATTTTTTGCCTTGCCATTTTGATGTGTTCTAGCTTGTTGTCGCAAACGTCTCCTCCCGGAATACCTTATCAAGCCATAGTGCGAAATGCAGATGGAACAGTTGCAGCGAATTCTGCTGTATCGGTGAGATTTACTCTACACCAAAATACAACAGATGGTAATATCGAGTATCAAGAGGTGCATACCGTTACAACTAATGCACAAGGTTTGATTGCTTTGGTGATTGGTCAAGGAGTATCTCAACAGAATTCATTTTCAAATATTGATTGGTCCAGTACCATTAAGTTTTTGCAAGTAGAAGTGGATTTGGGTTCAGGATATATTGATCTGGGGACACAGCAATTGATGAGTGTTCCTTTTGCGATGTATGCAGCAAAGGGTCCCAATGCGGTTCAGTCCATTAGCAGCAGCAATAATCAATGGGTCATAACTTTTAGTGATGGAAGCACGCAAACCTTTCCCATTGGTAACGGCAATTCCGCCACCAATTCTCAAACTTTTCACTATTTGAGCGACGGTTTTTAAAATAAAATTTTAAACTTATGAAATACATTTTTTCTTTTTTGCTGATGATGGCTTTGTCCAACATGAATGCGCAGAATTTGCAGTTTAGTCAGGTGTTGACTTATGCTGGACGAATTGAGAATGCCCAAATTTATCAACCATCTCCGGTATGGACAGTTCCAGATGGTAAAGTATGGAAAGTGGAAGTTTATTCGTTAGATTTTTTGCATCTTAATGATGTAATGTTGACTAATAATTCTAATCAGGGAGTTTTATGGTTGAAGTCTGGGGATTTTATTCAATACAAGGTTTCGAACATTAATTCTTTTCTTTCAGAATATAAATATGTGCTTTCTATTATTGAATTTACTCAAGTTCCTTAATCAAAAAGATATATATCTTTTGATCATCGTTGTTCATTTCGCGGATCACACTTTCAGTTCAGGGACTCATCAGTCACTCAATACCAAACTCCTTTCGAACCTGCTCTTCAATATCAAATTGAATCAGCTACCAATGTTTGTCTCGTAGATAAATTGGATCGAAATCTTGATTGGTATTTTCGAACTTGTTTAATCAGTGTTTTGTATTAGTGCCATATGGATATAATTATATTCAAGCAATGAGATCATTCAAAATAATACTTTCATTTAACATCCAAATCTCTGCGAACTTTGCGCATCCTCTGGGCCCTTTGCGTTAAGATGTATTGAATAGTTGAGTGGCTTTTTATTTCAGGAATCTAGCTCCTTGAAGTTTATTCTATTAACGCGAAGGACGCGAAGAATGCGCAAAGGACGCAGATAGATTAGCTGTTGCCTGTCATCATCAAGATTCGTTCTGTGTCGGTGTAATTTTGTAGTTATGCCAATAAAAAAAGGCCAACCACTGGATGACCTTTTTCAATATGAAGATGTAAAATCTTAGTTCTTAGGAGCGCCGCCCTGATCTTTTACAGGCATTCCGTTTGGAGCTGGAGCGTTTGGATCTGGTTCTACGGTTCCTTTGATGCGAACCACCATTACAGGCTCATTCACAGCGTTGGAATAAATAGAAACAGACTTGTCGATGGGTCCAGGACGCTTGGTGTCGTACTTTACTGTAATGTTGGTTGTTGCTCCTGGAGCAATGGGGTTAGGCTCACAAGTAGGAACTGTACATCCACAGCTTCCTTTACATTTTGACAAAATCAATGGCTCTGTTCCTGTATTGGTTACTTTGAACTCACATGTTCCATTTCCACCGTACGGTACGTTACCATAATTGTGCACATCCTTGTCTACTTGAATGGCAGGTCCTGTAACAACAGGGGTTTGCGCAAACATCCATCCTGAAATGGCCACTGCGGCTAATGTGAATAATAATTTTTTCATTGTATTTTTTTTAATCTTGTTTTCAAATATCCGAAGCGTTTCTTCCTTCTATCAAGGTTTTAACGCCCCATTAACATCCTTACTCGATGACCTCTCCTTTGATGGTAAGTACTGTAGACTTCATGTCTGTTCCGTTCCACATGACGGTTACCGTTTTGGTAAATGGTCCGATGCGCATGGTGTCATAGTGAACTTTGATTTCAGTAAATCCGCCAGGAGCGATGGGAGTCTTGTCACACTGAGGAGTGGTGCATCCGCAAGAGCCTTGGCAATTGGTGATTTCCAATGGCTGATCGCCTGTATTGTAAATGGTGAAAACACAATTGCCATCAGAAGCTTTCTTAATGGTTCCAAAGTTGTGTTCGGTTTTGTCTGGTGTAAGCATTGGACCGCCTACTGTTGTGATTTTGGCTTTGCCTGGTTGAGCAAAAGCTTCTGTTGATGTCATCGCTAAAGCGAAGAATGCGAAAAGGTAAATTGCTTTTTTCATTTTGTTATTTTTTTGTCGTTAGTGCGTTATCATGAACCGTGCCGTTTTTGTTTCGTTCCCTGCACGCATTACAAATGTATATAAACCCGCGCTGTACAAGGAAACATTTAAGACTTCATTCACATTTGGATTTTCTTTACTCCAAATTTTATTTCCATTGGCGTTAAAAATTTCAATGAAGTCCGCTTTGAATGCACTGTTCCAAAAAATAAAATCATTTGCGGGTGTGGGATAGAGTTGGTAGTTCATTCCGTATTCTTCTAGTCCTATGACCGGAGGAACATAATCGGTTTCCAATGAATCCATGCCGCTGCAGCCATTTTCATCGACAACAGAGATGTAGTACCATTGACCCAAATCTGCAGATACTGCAGAGAGGTTGTCAAAGTGGGGATAGCTCAAGCTGTCAATGGTCCAATCAACGGTCCAACCATTTTCGCAGTTGGAACACATCATGATGTTGTTGGATTCAACGAGGATGGGGTTGGGATTGGGATGGATGTCTACGCTTTGGTTGCTCACGCCAATATTGTTGTCGTAGAAACATGATACAGTGATGGGTCCGCTGTATGGGTTATTGTAAAGATGTGTTAAGTCAGATAAGTCAATGGGCTCAGTGAATCCATCCCCCCAATTGATGCTGCAGTTGAGCCAATCCATTCCATCGGTTTGCGGAGTAACAGTGATGGATGTTCCTTCGCAACCACTGTTGTTGTCTAATACAAAATGGGGCACGATGATCCACAGGGTATCGGATTGGTTTTGACATCCAAAATTGTTGGTCACTGTCAAAGAATATGGACCATTATTGGTAATGCCGTTGTCGACGATGTTGTTGTTACTTGAAGTCTCGGGCAACAAGGCATTGTCCAAATACCAATCCAATGAGAGGTTGTTGTTGCAATTGAGGCATTGGACAAATGGTGCATTGTAAGCGATGGAAGGCAGTGTTGGTGTGGGGTAGATGGAATACGTTAAAGTGTAGTAGCCTGTTCCATTGCTATTGTAACAATTGACAGCGGCCGTAAAGTCACCAATATTGTTGTAGGTATGTGAGATGGGGTCTTGGTTGATCAACTCTGAACTTCCATCACCCCAATACACTTGGCAAGAGAGATTGGTGAGATCCGACTGGTTGATCAGATTCAAACTTTGTCCAGAACAGGTTTGGTCATTTTCAAATGCAAACAAAGGCTGAAGGATATACAATGGATTGCTTTGCGATTGGCAATTGAAAACATTGGTGGCGGTTACTTGGTACCAACCAGAGTTGTAATTGATGCCATTGTAAATATTTTGGTATTGGGTGTTGCTGTTCGAAATGTTGGTATTGTTCAACGACCACTGGTAATTGTTCGCTGGATTAAAATTGGTTATCTGCGCTGAGGGAATATTGTAAGATATGGTGGGTGTGTTTGGTGTGGGATGAATGGTGATGTTTTGACTGTAGCTCATACTGGTGTTGGCGTAGTTACAAGTTAGCGTAACCGTATAATCTTGTGGCGCACCATAAGTATGACTGTCATAGAAATCACTGGCGAAAGTTCCATCTCCCCAAGTCCATTCGCAATAAGTACTTTGGTAAAGGTTAGTGTTGTTATTGAATACAATATCCTCATTTTGACAAGCTTCATTTTGGGCAATGCTGAAGTAGGGTTGGATCACATAGAAATCATCTGAAATGGAATTGCATCCCTGACTGTTGGTCGCCAGCAGATTGTAGGTTCCGTTTTGATAATTATTATTGATGAAGGTTTGAAAAGATGGGCTGTTGGAGTTGGGGATATTGATGTTTTCTATTTGCCAAGCCAAATTCTCACCGGGTGTGAAATTGTCCATTGACAATAGTCCGTTGCTGTAAGATACAATAGGCGTGTTGGGAACGGGGAGGATTTCAATGGGCAGGGTGTAAAACCCTTCTGTGCCATTGTTGGTGCAAGTTACGGTAATGTCAAATAGGCCACTGCTGCTGTAGTTGTGTGTTGCCGCTGATGTAAGGTTTTCGAAAAGATTATCACCCCAATTGACAGTGCAGGTGGTGTTGGGCAAATTGATGGGGAAAAGTTGGATGCTTGCAACATCGTCCATGCAGGTGGTATTGTCTGTGATGCTGAATTTGGGTTGAATGACGAGCAATGGCTCCGACTCAGCGACGCAGCCAGTGTTGTTATTTGTGATGGTGGTAGTGAAGTTGCCGCTGTAAAAGGCGTTGTTGTTTTGGTTGTTAAAATTGGGATTGGTGGTGCTGTAATTGATGGCATTGCCATCGATGAACCAATGGATACTTAAACCGGGGCCATTTCCGGTTGTGTTGAGAATTCCTGTCGTTGTATTGTAAGTCAAAACGGGTGTTGTTGGCAACGGGTGCACCACAATGTTTTCTAAGGTATAGCTGGACAGAAAACCATCATAGTAGTAATTGTAGGTGATGGAATAAGTACCAGGTTCGTCGAAAGTGTAATTGAAATTGGGCACACATCCACTTAGGGTATCACCTGTGGAAATGATAAAGAAACATTCGCTCTCAGGATAGGCTAGTGTTTGGTTGATGACATTGATGGTAAAAGGCGCACAACCATCTACATCCGCAGAGAAAAGATTGGCTATCAGAAATACGCAGGATCCGTCATTGAAATTGGCCGTTGTTTCAAAGTTCAAAGCAGAGGGGTCAGTACATCCGTAGTACAGACAAGAGTTGTCGTCTACGGTGGCTTGGGCGTCGTAGTTGTCTGCAGTAGGGTCCATGCACCCCATGTAAAAGCACGAGCCGTCGTCTTGATTGGCGTTGGAATCAAAATTGTCAGCGTTGGGGTCTGTGCAACCGGGATAGATACAAGATCCATCATTGATGTCTGCATTGGGGTCAAAGTTGCTGGCTTGTGAATCAGTACAACCTTGGTACAAGCAGCTTCCATTCTCTATGGTTGCATTTGCGTTGTAATTAAATGCAATGGGGTCCATGCAACCTGATATGAAGCAAGACCCATCATCAGTATTTGCAGTAGGATCAAAGTTGTCGGCGTTTGGATTGGTGCAACCACTGATTATGCATGTTCCATCATCGGTGTTGGCAGCGGCATTGTAATTGTCTGCATTGAAGTTGGTGCATCCGTATATGATACACGAGCCATTGTCTTGGTTGGCCGTTGGATCAAAATTGGAAGCAATGGGATTGGTGCATCCTAGGAATATGCAATTGCCATCGTCTGCAGTAGCCAAGGGGTCATAGTTACCGGCTGTTGGATCCATACATCCTGTAAAGGAGCAAGTTCCGTCATCTGTTGTTGCCGTTGGGTCATAGTTGTCTGCATCAGGATTGGTGCAGCCGATGTATTCGCAGGGGACCATGATGGTGGCATTGGGATTGTAGTTGTCCGCCGCAGGGTCCATACAACCTTCATAGCCACATGATCCATCGTCCCAATTGGCATTCGGATCGTAGTTGTCATATTGGTCTTGCGTGCAACCAGGGTAATCACAAGATTCATCATCATTGGCTGCGGATGCATCGTAATTCATGGCCAAAGGATCCGTGCATCCAGAAGTGGTATTGGTATTGAATAATTTGAGGCGAACCATTGGAATGCGCAACAGAAAATACAAGTCGTTTTCATCTGGGTAGTGAAGGAATGTTGTTCCCTCTGGTGCCCTGCCGCTGCGGCCAACATAGAGCGGAGATCCTGTATTTTGATTTCTAACCATTGCAGCGATGATTCCGTTGTATGGATTTGCTACGGTTTCATTGGTAATGGTATCGAGCAAAATGCTGGGATAATCCAAGGTGGCCGCATTGACGGGAAGAGGAGTTGCGAGTGGGAGAGTTATGAATTTGCCATCTCCAATTTGGTTGATGTCTGCAAGATTTACCGTGTATGTTTCTGTGGTAGCCAGGATGGAATCCATGGTTGGGATGTAAAGAAATCCTTGAATCACAGTTCCGGGTAACGTTCCAGCCCCAATGGCTACCTCAATCGAGTGTATGCTTTTAGTGGTGTTAAAAGGGATGGGGAATAAAGTGCCAATTTGTGAAGTAGTTGAATTGGGGTAAATGGAATTGACGTTGTAAATATTATCCGTGACACCTTCATCCAAGGCAAGTCGATAAGGGTGAACGGAAAAATCCAATGTATCCCTATTGTTCGATGGATTCTCGTCCACTTCAGTTTGGCTGACATCAAAAGTAACCTCGTAGTCCGCGGGAGATGCGGTGATATTGATGGAAGAATTAGCTGAATAGATGGTTTGTCCGCTTTGAATTGTTGTGGGGTTGGTAGATTGATTGTAGATGTTTGTATTTGAAGTGAGGTTGTTTACTTGGGTGTTGAGAACAACATTGTTTTGCGCAATTGTTCCCAAGTTGGTAATGGATGCGTTGGGTAAGACTAAGGGTGACATGAAAGTTGGATAAATGTCATACATCAAGTTTGTGAAAGGAGCATTTGATTCGTTGTAGTTGGTGTATTGAGTATTTGTAATTTCTAGGTTGTTGAGGCTTGGTATGTACAAGTGAACATCATCAATGGACCAATGATAATAGGTGCCTTGAAATTGGAACCTGATTTTTACGTTGGATTGGTTGGCAGCCCATGCTGAAATGTTGGCGGTTTTCCATTGAACGTTGGGAGTATTGACGGTTCCTGTTTGGGTCAGTGAGGTGACCTCATTCCAGGTATTTCCTCCATTGTTGGATACCAAGACTTTGATGGTTGCGTTATAGGAACGCAGTTGATGTTGGTAGGTGATGTATACACTGGAAACCCCGGAGAGATTGATAGAGCCTGAAGATAGCCAAGCATTGTGAGGGGCTGGATCCTGACCTGTTCCCAATCCACCGCATTGTGTATCGTTATCATCCCAATAATTGGAATCAAAAATCATGAAACCATTGGCGAGCGTTTGAGAATTGAGTGGAACGGTACCTGCTCCACAAGAACCTCTTGAACAAACTGCATTGCTTGGCGTTGTGTTGGGTCCTCGGTATTCCCATCTGGCCAATGCAGTTGCGCCCTCATTGCTCCAATCTGTGGGTAATCCGTTTTCAAATGTTTCAGTATATATCGGATTGCCAAGAACTTGTGCCATCAGAGATACAGTTGTACAAAAAGACAATACTATAAAAGTGAGTAATCTCAACATAATTTGATTTAAAGTCTATCAAATATAAGACGTGCTTTTTGTTTCAAAGGTTTCAGGACAATTAATTTGAAAAGGCATTGGTTAATAACCTTGTGCCTTGTTTTTTTTGATGTGATGTGAATAATGAGCGCCAAGTCCTACTACATTTGTCTCACAATTTAACCATGGCCTCAAATACTCATAAACTAAGCGCCGCCGGCGTGTTGGTTACCCTCGGAATCATTTTCGGAGACATCGGGACTTCTCCATTGTACGTTTTGCGCTCCATTATACAAGATCGTCCCATCACTGAGGTGTTGGTTTATGGCGGTGTCTCGTGTATTTTTTGGACCCTGACGATTCAAACTACTTTCAAGTATATTTTTCTGACACTGCGCGCGGACAATAACGGGGAGGGTGGAATTTTCTCTCTTTTCTCATTGGTAAAAAGAAAAGGAAAGTGGTTGTTTTGGCCCGCTATGATTGGTGCGGCTACACTTTTGTGTGACGGAATAATTACTCCCCCAATTTCTGTAGCATCTGCAGTGGAAGGGGTTTCAGTTTACAATGATTCTGTTCCGGTATTGCCCATTGTATTGGTTATTTTGACTTTGATTTTTGTGATTCAACGTTATGGAACCAAATTGGTGGGTGCAGCGTTTGGCCCGATCATGCTGGTTTGGTTCAGTATGTTGGCCGTTTTGGGTATTTCCCAGGTCATCAATCATCCAGAAGTCTTGAATGCCATCAATCCCAAGTTTGCCATTGAACTTTTAACGCAATATCCCAAGGGATTTTGGTTATTGGGAGCGGTGTTCCTTTGCACTACGGGCGCGGAAGCCTTGTACAGTGATTTGGGACATTGCGGAAGAGAGAACATCAGAGTAAGTTGGATTTTTGTAAAAGTTGCTTTGGTGCTGAATTACATGGGACAGGCTGCATGGATCATGCAACAGCAGAGCTTGAATGATGTCAATCCTTTTTATGCCATCATGCCCGATTGGTTTTTATTGCCAGGAATTGTCATTGCGACGATGGCGGCCATCATCGCCAGTCAGGCATTGATTTCAGGTTCATTTACTTTGGTGAGTGAGGCGATGAACTTGAACTTTTGGCCCAGAGTTGGCGTCAAGTTTCCTACCGAATTGAAAGGTCAATTGTACATCCCTAGTGTGAACTGGTTGTTGTGGGCCGGTTGTATGGGTGTCATGTTGTACTTCCGTGAGTCCAAGCACATGGAGGCGGCGTATGGATTTTTCATTACAATTGCCATGTTGATGACCACATTGTTGTTGAGTTTTTATTTGATTTACAAGCGCCGTTGGCCCAAGTGGTTGGTGGCCATTACTGTGGGAATTTTCTTTGCGGTTGAGTTCTCTTTCTTCTTTGCCAATATCTTAAAATTGAAAGAAGCATGGATGATGTTGATAATCTATATCATCATTCTGCATGTGATGTGGATTACATATACTTACCGTCAACTGAGTAATTCATTCTTGTTGTTTGTGGATTTGGATGACCATGTTGGCGTGTTGAAGCAGTTGTCTTCTGATACAAGAATTCCAAAGTATGCTACACATCTTGTATTTCTGACCAAGGCCAATCATCGACATCAGATTGAAAACAAAATCATTGATAGTATTTTGTCCAAAACACCCAAGCGCGCGGATGTGTATTGGTTTGTGCATGTGGATCGCACCAATGAGCCCTATACCAAGGAGTATGAAGTGGATGAAGTAGAAAATGATTTAATTATCAAAGTCAATATTCGTTTGGGATTCCGTGTACCTGCGAAGGTGAACAATTTCTTTAAGTGTATTTTGGATGATATGGTCAAGCGAAACACCTATGACATTTCTAAGAAGCCAGAGCCATACCAAGATTACAACTCCAATTTGGATGTGAAGTTTGTGGTATTGGAAAAGTATTTGTCTGCAGACAATGATTTGAGCGTGAAAGAAAACTTTGTCACTTCCGGATACGAGTGGTTGAAGGAGCAAGGCTTGAGTGACATTGATGCATGGGGATTGGAAGAGGCGGACACCGTTCTGGAAAAAGTTCCTTTGGTCGTTAAACCATCCAAGAAGATTGAGTTGGTTTGCGTGACGAAGTAAGGGGAATGAGGAGACAAGTTAATATTCATTTTCATTCTGTTTCTCTTTTTCATTCTGAAATTCCGCCAGTTCTGGAGGCGTAATCTCCCCTCCTGCCCGCAGGGATAGGAGGGGTGGCACGAAGTGAAGGGGTGGTTTTATGTCATTGACCCGTCCTAAAAAAAGTTTACAGTTTAACTGTTGTTTTTAGTGTTTGTCCTGGTACAAATTTACATTTATAATTTAATCCTAAAATGGGTTTACATTTTTCTTTTTCATCATTCAACCCATTTGCTTTTTTGTAGTAGTTTTTCCA
>CANEVR010000072.1 GCA_947442505.1 Flavobacteriales bacterium
CAATGCCAATACTCTTCCCATTCCTTTGATGAACATCATCAACGGAGGAGCGCATGCAGACAACAAAGTAGACGTTCAAGAATTCATGATTGTTCCTGTTGGTGCTGAGCGTTTCTCTGAAGCTTTGCGAATGGGAGCTGAAGTTTTTCATCATTTAAAAGCTGTTTTAAAAAGTCAAGGTCACATGACCAATGTTGGTGATGAGGGTGGATTTGCTCCTAATTTGGCTTCCAATGAAGATGCCCTTAAAGTAGTGATGCAAGCCATTGAAGCCGCGGGTTATAAACCTGGTGAAGACATTTGCATTGCTTTAGATTGTGCCTCAACTGAGTTTTACAATGCTGAAAAGAAGTTGTATCAATTGGAAAGCACAGGCGAGTCTTTGACAAGTGCTGAAATGGTAGGTGTTTGGGCTGATTGGTGCAAACGTTACCCTATCGTGAGTATTGAGGATGGTTGCGCAGAGGATGATTGGGATGGATGGAAATTGATGACAGAAACTTTGGGTGAAAAAATTCAATTGGTCGGTGATGATTTGTTTGTTACCAATGTCAATCGCTTGGCCAAAGGAATCAATGAAGGAATTGCCAATTCCATTTTGGTTAAGGTTAATCAAATTGGAACTTTAACAGAAACCATTGATGCCGTTAACATGGCACACAGAGCCGGTTACACCAGCATCATGAGCCACCGATCAGGTGAAACAGAAGATACTACGATTGCAGATTTGGCAGTTGCATTGAATTGTGGACAAATCAAAACCGGTTCTGCCTCCAGAAGCGATAGGATTGCCAAGTACAATCAACTTTTGCGCATTGAAGAGCAGTTGGGGAAAATGGCGTATTACCCTGGGAAAAATTTCCCGTTCATGCCATAACCTACTAATTATTTTTAAAGCCAAATCCCGGAAGAAATTTCGGGATTTTTTTATAGTATTAAAACCAAAAATACCAATTCCACCAATAAGTATAGCGCACCTAAAACAATCGCGAGAATCAGATTCTTTACTTTTGGGAAAATCGGATTAAGAACAACTGAGAACGCCTCTTGAGGGCGTTCAGAGGAAAAGATGAGAGATGCAGAGATTCCAATGATCAACGTTATCATCGTTACAGCCACCATTCGTTTTTCATCATGGGGCAAATAGATTTCATTCAAAATTGGAAACCAAGTGATCCATGCGTCAAAAGTCAAGGTAGAAAGTGCAGAGCAGACCATCACCAGCCATTGACTCAAAGCAGAAATCCGCCACCAAAACCATCTCAAGATATAAAACGGCGCAACCCCAGCTGAAATGGAAAACATCCATTGAGTCAATGACATCAAGCCATCGGCATGCCAAGCAATGAGCATAGAAATCAAAGCCAAAAGAATGATGAAAGCGATCTCAACTCTCCTGTTGTTGATTTGAGCATATGTCTTTCGGCCATAGGTTTTCAAGCCGTCTAACATGATCAATGAGGCACCCCAATTCAATTGGGCTAGGCCATTCGCAAGAAACATAGCCGAAAATCCCAAAAGTATCACCCATTGTCCAAAAGGCGGAATCTGTTTCAATAACAATGAAACAAAATCAGCCTCTTGGATATGCTGACTTTGGGCTTGTTGCATTAAAAACCAACACAATACCAATATCAAAAAAGAAACAATGGCTTGTCCAATTACAGGAACCAAAGCAGCTTTGATGGTATCTGATGTATTGGTGTTAGAGACAAACCTTGAAGTTTCTTTTCCTCCTCCATCAAACAATCCTGCACTCCACCATTGAATACACAGATAAGCCCAAAACATATTCCATTGTAAGGAAGAAGTAGGGAAGAGATTGCGAACCGTTACATTCTCACTGGGATGATTCGTTGCCAAATGATACAACACATACAAGATGGTCAAACAAAATCCCAAAATCAAGACCAACATTGAGCGTGTCCAAAACTTTTTCTGCTGCCCAGGATTGATCAAAACATAGCCCATTAGTAATCCACCACTGATGAGCAATGCCAAGTTGTGGTTCATTTGAAAAAAGTAAGCAATCAAACGAGCAAAAGACAAAACATTGAACGAAACCAAAAAAGCGCTAATGCCAACACCAACATAAATGACTCGAAAGAGATGAAGAAATTTTCCCCATTTTCCAGGATAGCGAATCAAATAAAACTGATTGTCCGTTTCCAATTGCAAAGCCTGCCATAAGGGTGCAAAAACCAATGGAATGACAAATGCTCCAAACGTACTTACCCAGAAAATCCAAATCCCTGACCAACCCGTTTTGGCCAAAACGCCCAAATACATTTGTCCAAGCTGAAGGCTCTGGGAGATCATGAAAAGAGAAACCCCTGATAACCACCAGGGGATTTTCTTTTGAATTTGAAACAAACTACTCACTGGTAGTTAATGACCCAAGAATTATCCTTGATTGGCGTGCTTAAAACTATAATAGGTGACAAAGATGTAACCCAATGTCAGCATGAAATGGAATGGGAACAATCCAAAGTCACGATAAACAAAAGCCAAGACCAAACCGGTTGCAAAGTACAAAACCATAAAGGCTTCCAAGAATGTCAAAGGGGCGATTTTCACCGCTCTGTATTTCTTGTCGGTCCAAGTTCCTTTTTGACCTGTAGAAATGGCAAATTTAGGTGTCCTAACAAATGCAGATTTTTTACCAGTCAAACCTTCAATAACCGCAACCGCATTGTGCAAACTCAAACCCATCGAAACAGAAAGGAACATCGGGAAGTCCATCACAAACTTTCCAAACTTTTGGAAGAAAGGTGCGGGTGGACGGCTTACCCAATAGAAATAAGCCAAGATGAAGAAACTGGCCAAGAAAGCAGTTGCTGCAATGAATAAATTTTGAATCAATTGGTTGTCCTCAAATTCATTCTTAATGATCAACATGGGCAAACTCAACAATGAGCATCCAAGGATTGATAAGAAAACGACAGAGTTCAACAAGTGAAAAGCACCATGAACTTTTGTTCCGAAAGAAATATTCTTAGATTTAACCACCTTACCCATGTTCTTCATGGTGCACTCTGCAGCACCTTTTGTCCAACGGAATTGTTGGGCTTTTAAGGCGTTCATTTCTGCGGGCAACTCTGCTGGTGAACCAATCTCAGGCAAGTAAACAAACTCCCAACCTTTCAATTGCGCACGGTAACTCAAATCCAAATCCTCGGTAATGGTATCACTCTCCCAACCTCCGGCATCTGCAATGGTGGTCTTGCGCCATACGCCCGCGGTACCATTAAAGTTGATGAAGTGGTGGTCCATGTTACGCCCCATTTGCTCTACAGTGAAGTGAGCATCCAAACCAAAGGCCTGCAATCGGGTCAGCAAAGAATAGTCTTCATTCAAATGCTCCCATCGGGTTTGAACGACACCTACTTTATCATGAAGGTAAAAGAAAGGAATGGTTTGTCTTAGAAAATCTACGCGGGGAACAAAGTCGGCATCGAAAATGGCTACAAACTCACCTTTGCAAAACTCCAATCCGTAAGCCAAAGCACCAGCCTTGAATCCTGTATTTTTTTCACGTTTGATTTGGGTAATGTCAATTCCCTTGGAACGCCATTCCTCAACTTTCTTACGACCTACCTCTAATGATTCATCAGTACTATCATCCAACAATTGAATCTCCAATTTATCCTTTGGATAGTCAAATGCACAAACAGCGTCAATCAATCGTTCAATCACATACAACTCATTGTAAACGGGCAACTGAATGGTAACATGTGGCCATTTGTCATCAGCAATCACAGGCTTTTGAAGCTTGCGTTTGTAACTGCGGGTAAACTGAATGGCCAAATTCAATTGAACCAAACTGTACAAAAAGATAAAAATTAAGCAAACACCATAAATGGCAATGGCGGTATAGGCTAAGTTTTCCAAGCGACGTTAGATTTTAGTTAAGGAACAAATTTAATTCAATTCCGTCCTTCTCTGCTGAATTCTTTTGGCAATTCCATCCCAAAGCGCAATGCGCTGCTCATAGCCCCATTTGATGATGGCTTCAACATCATCTTGTTTTTGCGGATCGTTGTTCACCAACTCTGCAGTCATTTGACTGGACAATGCGCCATGATGATCGCCATCCAATTCGATGTGTCTTTTCAAATAATAAATAAAGGTATCCAATTGCGCTCCTTCATTCTTCAACGTTTCAACCAAAGTCAAAAACATTCCTGGAATCAAATCCTCTCGACCGTATGTAAACAAGGCTGCACGCTCATGTATGGACTTGGTTTCAATTTGTTCAAATGTGGCCTTAACAAATGCTTGGGCTTCGATGGGTGCGTTGCATCTTTCCAAAGCTTCATGAATGGGCGTGTTGTTTTGAATAAGTTCAACAAACATCTCCATCATAGTGGTATTGGCTCCACTTTGCTGCATGGCCTTTAAATACAACTCGAAATGACTGATGTATCCGCCTTCGGGATCAACGTCGCTCTCTTCGCCCAAAACAATTTCATTGATGAAAAAACGGGTAGTGGCTGAGGACTTGGGAACCCATGGAGTAGAGGTGCAGGTCAAATCTCTTTGAAGCGATTTCAATAATGACATAAAATCCCAAACCGCAAAAACATGCGTCTCCATAAAGAGCAAAATGTCCTCTTTTGTTCTCATCATTGCATACAAAGGATGATGCAATAACTCTTCCTTTAAATCTTGTTTTTCGGCTGTTTGATTCATAGCGCCGCAAAAGTAAATCGAACCAACATTACACGCCGAAATTATCTTCCCTCAACATGTAAAATTCTGGTGTATTTCTTCATTGATCTCAAAGTGATGAAAACCAAAAAAGAAAAGAATAGGGCAGTATGCCAAAAAGGAGTGATGGCATGCGCAATGTCAGTAAAACCAAAATGCTTGTAATTTTTGAAAACATCCAACAATGCGAAACTCAAGAAAATAGCGAAGAAACCATTGTACTCACGCTTCAATACATTCTTCATTGAAAATTCCCAGGTGGGTGATTTCCATCCCGATAATCTTGGCCAAAATGCAGGTGTTTGATTGGCCCAATTCAAGTAGGTTTGACCGAACTTGTTTCTCAAGAAAAATTCTTCCGCAAACATGATGCGCTCATAGTAAACCCAATAAATTAGGCAGCATACAATCGTGAACCACCAATTGCCAACATAAATGATGATGCCCAACCACATGAAGAAATTACCCAAGTAGAGTGGATGACGAACCAAACTATAAATACCCGTGCTGTTCAATACTTCAGCCACTTGACCCTCTTTGGTATTTCTACCTGAAGTTCCTCTTGGAACATATCCAATGGCAATAGCGCGAATAAACTGACCCAACAAAGAAATCAAAAGGCATGACCATGCGGTGATGGGTTCAAAATCCGTCAAATGCTCATCCCAACCCATACCAATCACCAACGCAGCCAAGGCATACAAAGCCAATGGGAAATAAGATCTTCCTTTGAACAACCAATTCCCTGATTGGTCCATTTCTTCAATCAATGCCATACTGTAAATTTTTCACAAACTTAAGGCATTGAGAACAATGGAAAAGGCAAATTCAAACGAATTTCACAGAGGTCATTGTTAATGAACCGGCCACTGGGGCATCATTGAAAAGACTTACCTCATCATCCCAACCATTGAGGCAGAGGACATGAACCGCACACAAAATCCTAATTAAGAAAAAAGTTTATTTCAATAGCCCTTTGCCAAATTCCACTTTGATTCCTGCCGCGGCAATGAGCCCTGTGCTCTTGATATTGAAATCTTGGATAGGCGTTTGCCACAAGTTGATGAATGAATCCATCTTGGCTCCGGATACATAGAATTTAAAACGACCACGCGTTATTCCAAAGCCTACTTCAATTTGCGAAGACAAATCCAAAAAAGAAGTTTCACTTTTAACATCCTCAAAGTAGGTGGAAATGACCTTGCCACTGGCATCAAAAACAGGAACTTCAGAAACTGCCTTGTACACCAACCCTGGAATGATTGCGGCGTTTCCAAAGATGTAAAAACGATTGCCCAATTGAACACCCAACTTCAACGGTATTGAAACGTAGCTAATCTTATTTTGATTGTTAAACGTCCCCAACGGTTGACTTAAGGAATCCACCAACGTCATTTCTTTGCCATAACCCTTCTGGATAAAATTAAGTTCCGTACCAATTGTCAGGAAACGCATTCTTACCCGATCATAGGTAAAACCGATTGTAGTACCCAAAACATCAGTCGCCGTGAAGGAAGATGATCCTGCATTTACATTGCTAATATTCAATCCTGTTTTTACTCCAAACTGACGGTATTTGCTGAACTGGGCCATAGTCAACAATGGAGTAACAAACATGATAGCGATACAAACCAAGATTTTTTTCATCTTTCCATTTTTTACAAAGGTAAACAACGCCAAGCTTTGGTGTATTATTGTCAAAATGAATGGTACAAATACTATAATTTTCCATTGGCTTGATTTTAAACAACTGAAAAACAATAATTTATTTTTTTTATTACAAATGGACTCATCATTGGAAAAGACTTCATGTTAGATTTGAATAAACCTTAAAAATTAAATTATGTCATTCAATGGAAACGAGGGTGCTGTAGTCTCTTTAACCGATGCATCACGCTGGACAGCCAATTATAGAAAAACAATCTATGAAGGCGATATCTTTGCTCTTTTTGCGGGAAGAGAAAAGCTGTTACAAATTTTAAATCAAGAAGATTGCATGGGCATTCGCTTTTATTTCGGAATAGGAGATGACGGAAAACCCAATTTGGTTGCTGTAGGTGCGGATGCCAATGAGAACGACATGGAGCAAGGCGTTATCGTAGAGAATTTTTTTCCATGTCCATACCATTGTTCAACAGCCAACCCTTTGAATAAATAGTTAAGTTGGATTTTAAAACGATTTGCATAATATTCAGTTACTTAGGAATAGGAATTTCTTGTATTCCATTAATGCTGTATGTTCTTCAGTTTAAAAAATTGAGAAAAACATTATCATGGCCAATAACATTTTTAGTGTTTGAGTATTTTTTCATCAATGCATTCAATTTATTGGACGATTGTTTTCACTACAAAAGCTTGTCTTTTCTTTATGAAACGCATTATATAATTGAATCAATATTAATATTTTCAATTTTCACCGATAAAATAAGTAATAGACTCACTTTGCCGATTATTGTTTTGATCATCTTCATTTTAATATTTGGTTTTTCTGATTTTTTTCAAATTGATCTTACCATTCATCCATTTACTTTAATTGCGATTATTTCAAATTTTATTTTTTCTCTGGTATACATCCTTTTTCAATACAAACACTGTTCACTTCCTAAGTTAACAGATGATGGAATTTTTATCATGGCGATTGGAATCTTAGTGTTTTCATCTGTACAATTTTATTTTTTTATGTTCGATGAATTCATTCGGTATCCAAAATCCAAAATCGTTTGGTTGTTGTGGCCCATCTTCCAAGTTGCAGGGATCATGCATTACTCATTGTTCAGCATTGGTATATGGAAGTTGAGAAAATAATAGTTTTCGGTGTGGTATCAGGTGTCCTATTTACGGTAGGACTCCTTTTTGTAATTCTAGGATTGATTTTCAACTTCAGAAAGAAAAAGATGATCCAAGATCAAGAATTTGAGGTTCGATTAAAAAACAAAGAATTGGAACTGATGAGCATGGTGGTAGGCGCACAGGAGCAGGAGAGAACCAAAATTGCGCGCAATCTGCATGATGAAGTAGGTTCGATTTTATCCATGGCCCAGCGCAATGTGGGCGTTGTTCTAAATGATTCTGAATTGCCCAATCAATTTCACAATGAATTGCAATTCACCATGGATGCTCTGGAACAGTCCATCAATCAAATCAGGAATCTATCTCAATCCATGTTGCCCCATTATTTGATCAAATTTGGATTGGAAAAAGCCATCAAAAGATTCATAGAACAAACAGAGCACATCGTGGAAGGACATTGTGTCTTTGAGTCAAAACTTCCAGAGAATTTTTCATTGAAAGAAACGGATTCCATCCAATTTTACTCCATTTTCCTTGAATTAATGAACAACATCATCAAGCATGGTCGCCCCCATGAGATTCAAGTTCACATTGAATTGAAAAATGAAGAATTGGTCTTGAGAATAAATCATGATGGAGTAGCAATCAGTCAATCGGACTATGAATACTTGTTGCAAAATGGCAGTGGAGTGGGGTTGAGTTCCATTCAAAACAGACTGCTCATCATTGACGGGAAATTGCACTATCACAAAAATGAGCATGGCGGAAACATCCAACTGACCATGCCCTTTGAAAACAAATCATCATGAAGCGCAGTATTCGAATCGCGATAGCAGAAGACCACAATGTGGTTCGCCAGGCATTGACTGAGATGCTCAAAAGAGAGCCAAAAATTCAAGTGGTTTTTGATGTTCCCGACGGGTCTGTTTTCTTGGAAAAGCTGACGCACCATTCGATTGACATTGCCTTATTGGATTTGGACATGCCAAAGATGGATGGAAGGGACACAATGAAGCATTTGAAAAAATCATTTCCAGACGTCAAAGTCATCATACTCAGTATGCACGACGATCCTTGGATAATAGAGGAGTTGATAGATGAAGGGGCCAAAGGTTTTCTCAGAAAGAATTGTTCATTCGATGAAATGGTGGACATGTTATTTGCTGTTCACAGTGATGTTTTATTGACGACACCTAAGAAATTGGAAACACCTCTCGATGTGAACGCGCGAGAACTCTTGGTTTTAAAAATGATTTGCGACGGAAAGAAAAGTGAGGAGATTGCGGAGCGGATGAGTTTGTCAAAAAAGACAATAGACGCCATCCGATCAGAATTGTTGAAACGATTGGTTGCCAAGAATCCTGCAGAATTGGTCCGGAAAAGTATTCTATTGGGACTTTATCAGCCCAGAACAGACGAACAAATTGCAGAGGAGGATAGGGTATTGGGATTATTGAAACAAATAAGGGTGGATAGGAGGAAGAAAGAAGAAGGAAAAAAATGATTAAGCATTGAGTAAATCAGGAATAATAAAACCTCAAAGTAATATTATTAAAAAAAAAAAGCCCCAGTTACCTGAGGCTTTAATCTTCATTGGCGGTTCGGACGGGACTCGAACCCGCGACCCCATGCGTGACAGGCATGTATTCTAACCAACTGAACTACCGAACCGTTTTTCTTCCCTTTGGAAGCGGTTGCAAATGTAACATTACTTTTTATTTTTCCAAAAAAATATTTACCTTTTTTTTGGTGCTGATTGTTTTTTTTGGCCTTTGATTTTTTTTCCGAATCGTAAGAATCATGCCACTTATTACTTTGGCACGGACCTAAAAATCACCAATCTCATTTTAATTTTTTTTTACATCTCAAAATTGCTTTTTCCATTTCTTAATCCTATTTTCATTAAAATTTAATGCTATGAAAAGGATTCTGAACAAGTATGATGTCCTCAAATTGGGACACAAATTGCATCAACTGCAAAAGCGTTTGTCAAGAGCAATGACCAATGGCTATCCTCAATCCAAGATCGACGAACGAACGAGAAGGATTCGCAGAATTCAAGAAGAAATTAAACAAGCTACCGCATAAATAAAAAGGGCCTCCAACGAGGCCCTTTTTAATGCGTTTTAAAATTGGTAGACTACTTCTTTACCATCTTGGCTCCCAGCCATCCCAATGCCAACCATGGAAGTATTCCATCCAACATCCAAGCAAAGAGGGAAGGAGTTTGATACCAAATGAAGGTGGTGTAGTTGATGTTCAAAAATCCAATTAACCCAACCATCAAACTGACGATCATTGCCTTTTTGGTAGTGCAATCTTTCATTCCAGCAAAAATGACCATCAATAATCCCGCAACCAAGATGTCAGTTACTAATCCCCTGATCATGGGCATAATCATTCCCATGTCCCAATTCTTATGGTATTGCAAAATGATCCATGGCTTGCCCTGTTTGGCCTCCATGTACTTTTGAATCTCATCCTGAGATAGTCCTTCAGGATACATGGGCATCATGTACGATCCCTCTTCCAGATTTAAATTTTGTAGAAACGATGTAATGGTATCCTGCTTGTCAGTGTAACGATGAAAATCTTTGTGCAGATCTATGGCCGCATGCGATAAGAATTGATAAATGAACAAGATCAATCCTCCAAACAAAGAAAACAAAACGTACTTTTTCATTGTATTGATTTTTAAGTTTGCAACAGGTTTTATTCAGTTACGCCCTCTTCCTTGCTTACAGCCATTTTACGCATTGCCAGTTCTTTCGCAAATTCGATAAACACCCTGTGTGCTTGGGTGAAGATGAATCGATCTTCAAAGGATTTGTGCAAGATATTTCTTCTTGCCATTCCATTGATGAGCGTTCTGCGGCTGTCCGCATCTTTTAAAGCCTTGTTGCTTTCAATCAAATCAATGAATGAACTGTTTTCAAAATAACGATCGATTTCTTCATAGTTGAACTCATGATAGTCCATCATTTCCATGAAGTTCTGTCCGTCTTTGTCCAGCTCATAACACAATACCGCAATGAAAATACTGACATCCCTGGAGAAATTCTCCTGCGTGTCTTTGGACAGCAGGTAACAAAACTCGGGCTTGACAATTAAATCCAAATCAAAACTGATTTTGAAAAATTCATTGTAAAACTTGTCATTTTCTTTCATTGAATTGTAGTGGTCTTCATTGCTCAAAATGAACTTACCACCCATCAGGTCTTCAACGATTCTTCTATGGTGAGTAGGGTATACCATACTTAAATTTTTGCGGGGTTTTCTATTTTAATTTTCGGTAGATTGATGCGGGCATTCAATGTTTCTATTACGGTTCTCTCATCTTTCTTGGGAAACTCAACATTCAAATGCTCATCAAACAACAATCCAGTAATGGCAAAGAATTTTTCTGTTTCAATATTGGGAAACTCCTTCAGCAACATTTTGGAACACCATCCAAAGAAATCTTTTACGGGTAGGTCTGCATTCAACTGACCCATAAAAACCTCTCGGTCAAAAATCCATTTGTCAAATTGCGTATCCACCTCTTCATAATAAACAGCCTCTTGGTGCTCAAACTGTTCAAAGAATTCTTTCACCTTGAAAAGCATGTCCTTGGCGTAAACCATCGTTCTCGATCCTTTCAACAAAGGTGGTGTTTCTACTTTGTATGGATTGCGCAAGAACTCAATGAAACCGGTAAGAATCAAGGATTCAGTTCTGATTCTTTCCAAGAGAGGTAACAATTCATTGGTCAGAATTTTTGATTGACGCAATAAATCTTGGTTGGTTTGAATGAGCTGCATGTACAATTTCTCGAACTCAGTGCGGATGGTCTCGTCACCAAAATCCAATCGTTTGCGATTGGCGTATTCACTGACTTCTAAAAGCTTGCTGGTAACAGACTCCGAGTGATTGACGTCCAAAATCTTATTCAATGGAAGGATGTAATATTCAATCCAAAAAGACGCTTTGTGCACTTTCTCGCGGTATTCCACGCGCTCGATGTTGGATTTCAAATCCCTTGTCTCGCTGAGCAATCGAAAAGCATTGCGCTCGACCAAATCAACAAACTCGCGGATTTGATGGGAGATGTTCTTGATGCGCTCTTGCAAGATTTCACGATCATGGTTTTCACCCAAGCGAATTTTCATGTACAATTCGGCAATGGCTCCTTTGTACTTTTCGATGGTCTCAGGTAGCAAAGGTTTGAACTCAAACAATAGGAACTCCATCATTTTGAAATACACATCGCGCATTTCAAAATCACTACCGATGCTCCTTACGATGCGGTACTCTTTCAGCTTTCCCACGATGTTTTGCTGACCATGTTTTTTGACAATCATGTCAAAAGCTTCTCTGGATATCAATCCATCATGGGCTTGGAACTCAAAAAGATCCCG
>CANEVR010000073.1 GCA_947442505.1 Flavobacteriales bacterium
GCTTACCCATAAAATCACCTTTCGCTTTCTTTCGCTTTCTTGTCGCTCCAAAGCAATTCCCGCCCAATAATCTACAGCTATGGTTAGTCCCAAAATCAAAATGTACTTGGGAATAAAAAACATGTAGAAATAACAACTGACCAAAAGCAAAAACAACTGCTGCCATTTGGTTTTGTCTTTCAATACAAACCAAAAGACAACCCAAACCGAAACAAGAAATACAAGGTAATTGAAGCTATTGAATAACATCGGTCAGGCTTTGAAGACAAATATAAGCAAATAGAACCATCTCCTTTTGGCTGATTACATGGTGGAAAGGTGTTAACCCGACGCCATTATTATTTCTTATTCACCATTCAACTTTTCAAAAAAATGGCGGCGCTGCTCAGCGTTTAAACAATCAGCTAAACGATAGTAGGTTACAATAAGGTAAAAATCAGAACTCCTTTTTTGTAACTTACAAGTCAAAGAATTCTTTTATTGCGCTAGCAACATTGTGAACGTCTTCATTAGACAGTTCAAAAAACATGGGAAGACGCAATAAACAATCTGTGTAATGGTCAGCATGCGGTAAATACACATCGTCATTTTTCGATAAATGAAATTGACTTCTGTGTAGGCTTTGGTAATGAAATACCGCTATTATGCCATTCATCTTTAAAAAAGATATCAAAGCCGTTCTTTGTTCTAGACTATTACACACTGCATAAAACATGTGTGCATTATTGCTTGCGAAGTTAGGTATGGACGGCAATTTCAGAAATCCACCCTCTTGTAATGGGAGTAGATGACGGTAATACAAATTCCAGATCTCTTTACGCCGATTCTGAATGTGATTAATGCTCTCTAATTGGGCATATAAAAACGCAGCTATTATGTCAGATGGTAGAAATGAACTGCCTATATCTACCCAGCCATATTTATCTACTTGCCCCCTGAAAAACTGAGATCTATTTGTGCCTTTTTCCCATATGATCTCTGCTCTTTCAATAAAAGAAACATCGTTGATGACCAACATTCCGCCTTCTCCGCTGATGATGTTTTTTGTTTCGTGAAAAGAAAAGGCCGATAAATGTCCCCAACTACCCAATGGTTTGGGCTTCCCTTCTGCGTCCAAACAATAACTATCGATGGCTTGAGCCGCATCCTCAACCACCATGATTTTATGTCGATGGGCTATTTCCATGATTTTGACCATATCACAAGCCGCTCCGGCATAGTGAACCGGAACGATTGCCTTAGTTCTTGGAGTAATCAAATCCTCAATGGCATCCTCATCTATACCTGGATGATCGGATCTGCTATCGGCAAAAACAATCTTTGCGCCACGCAAGACAAACGCATTTGCCGTGCTAACAAAAGTATAAGACGGCATAATTACCTCATCCCCCGGACCAATATTCAATAATATGGCAGCCATCTCCAATGCGTCTGTACACGAGCTGGTTAAGAGCACTTTTGCAAAACCATATTCCCGTTCAAAAAAAGCATGGCATTTTTTTGTAAAAACACCATTGCCAGAGATGCACATGCTCGTTAATGATTCCTGAATGTTCTGAAACTCTTGACCTGTTTGATACGGTTTATTAAATACTATTTCCATTTTCATCAGCTATAGATTCAATGAGGATCTTAATATTCTGGCTGGATTGCCAATAACAGATACATTATCAGGTATATCTTTTGTAACAACACTCCCCACACCAATTTTAACGTTGCTCCCAATTGTTACGTTGTTTGATATTATCGTGCCCGAACCAATGAAGGTTCTATCTCCAATTTTTACATTTCCTGAAATTATAACCCCAGGAGATATGTAACAGCAAGATCCTATTTGGGAATCGTGACTTATCACCACGCTATTATTGACTACGGTTCCAAAATCAATGAAGACATTCAAGTCTATATTACTTAAGGGGTAAATCACGACTGGCGCAGACAGCTGAGCGGAACCAGATACTAATACTGACTGATCAATAATTGATGGCGTATGTCTTTTGCACTCATAAAGTTGAACTAATATCTTTTGTTTCAACTCAAGGTGGCGATAACCTAGAGCAACAAAGAAGTCTGCTTGTTCATATTCCAAATTTAAAAAATCATTGAATGGTTTTGCACCATCCAGATTTTGCTCAAATTGATTATCGTCAAAAAAATAAAATTTCTCATATTTCACCTCATTAATTCTTTGGAAAATTTGACGACCAAATTCCCCAAAACCGATTATACAAGCAACACGATTACTCACAATTATTTTGTTGCGATAAATCCAACATACTTAAACAAATTTCTTGACATTGGTCTTGCGCGGGTTAAGTACTGATGAATCAAATCCGCTTGTTCAAACCTTTTTTTCTCCTCTATCGATTGATTATTGATTAATTCTGCCTGACCAACAAACCAATGATAAATGAATTCAACTTTAGAAAAACCTATGTCTGATAACAAAGTTATCAACTCCTCCTCCTTCAAGCCTCCTTTCAAATGCTTTTGATGCTCCGCCGCTTGAAATACTTCTTTTCTGACACCAAACTGCTGCTCTATTTCCTCGTCCTTTCTTAATACGGCATTCACTTCCCTTTGAACAATACTATCATATTCCATAGCGGTATTCAAGGATTTAACCTCTTGCCAGAAATAAAAATTAGGGCTTAAGTCTGCATAAAATACCCCACCCGGTCTTAACGAATTATAGGTGTTAATCAGTGTTGGCTTTAAATCATATAAATGATCTAAAAAAGTATAGGCTGTTGCAATATCAAAATAATTCTCTGTTAGCTTAACACTACCCGTGTCTGAGTTGATCAATTCAATTTGTGCCGGACCACTCATATCAACCTTATCTAACATCGGCTGAGTTACATCTACCCCCACTATTTTAGAAGAAAAACCCTTCAGAATGTCAATCATAAAACCCGTACCGCACCCCAAATCCAAGGCGTTTGTCAAAGGCGTTTTTTTGCTTAACTCTGAAATAATTTCCTTGACCCTTTTTATACTCTCAGGTCTGAAATGAGGCTCTACCTTGTTATACTCGTTGGCCATTGCAGAGTGGACTGCAATATTTGCATCAATTGCTTCGCTTATTTTTGTTTTCATTTTTATGGATTTCTATTCCTGTCCGGGCTTATAAAATAATTTGTCTATTGGCTGAAAAAACTCCTCTAAGTTAGAAGGAATTCTTGTATCAAATCCAACTATTCTTCTCGCTTGATCATTAAGCTGATTGGTCAATTGCTCTGGAATGAACCTTACCCAATCCATTCTCTGTTTCATATATGGTCTGCATGCATTGAGCGTGAGCGCATGCCTGAATTCATTTGTTGAGTTAACTCCCGCAGCATGCCAAAGCCTTGCATTAAAGATAACCAAAGCGCCTCTTTTGCAGGTTAGTCTAATACTATTTGCTTTAAAAAAATCATCAGAAGGAACTTTTTCCACAGAATGAGATCCAGGCATTATGTAGGTAGCTCCGTTATCAAGAGTAAAATCATCCAGAGCCCATATTATACCTACATTGGTAATATAATTTGGAATAAACCTTGGCGAGTCGACGTGGATTCTACTGCCGTAATTATCCCCTCTGGGCGGAAGAGACGATGATGTATAAGCGTACATTATCCAAAATTGATCGAGCAAAGGGGCTATCAAGTGTTGCAGTCTAACATCTTCCAACGTCTTCAGAAAAATTACATCTTTACACAATAAATCATGCATATGATACTTGTCTTTGATGCTCCTTTCTGACAAGGAGTGCCTTTCATATGAATCAATTGCTTTCTGCAAATGACTTCTTAAAGTTAGACACTCATTCTCTTGTAAAAAACCCTCAATTACTGAGTACCCCAAGGTTCTAACACGATAAGCGTGTTCGGCAACCTCTTCATCACTGTAAACACCTTTTGTATTACTCATTGAAATTTTCTTTATTATTTATCACATAAAGCGGTCGGTTTTGTACTTCTTTTAATATTCGCCCTATATACATTGACGCAATTCCAATTACTACCATTTGAACACCCCCTATCGATGTGATTAATGCAACAATAGTGGCATATCCCGCCTGATAGTCTATAAAAAAAAGCTTCGTAATTACAATATAAAACGAAAGACCTATTCCAATAAATGCAACCAAAGAACCAAAAAGTACAATCATTCTTAATGGGAAATCCGAAAAAGAAATTATCGTCTCCATAGCCATCTCTAATCTTTTTCTCGTGTTGTAACTGGACTTACCCCTTTTCCTTGCTCCATGCTCCACTTTAATAAAGTCTTTTTTGAAACCCAACCAATTCTCAAGTCCCGGAAGATAGCGGGTCTTTTCTGTTAGTTCGTTATAAGCATCAATAAATTTTCTACTCATAATGCGAACAGTTGCAATATTAGACGGAACTTTTTCACGTGTTAAAAATCCCATTAAATTGTTGAATGTTTTTGAGGTAATTCGATTAAAAAAGGAAGTTCTTCTGAAATCAACTAGCCCATAAACCACGCCTAAATCAGAGTTCTTTATGTGTATATATAATTGTAACAACTCTGAAGTCGGCTCCTGCATATCAACATTGATCATCGCAACATAATTTCCTTTGGCGTTTTTGTATCCACAAGACAACGCTATATGCTGACCAAAATTTCTACTCAAGTTTATTAGTTTCACAAAAGAAAACTTGCGAGCAACTTGCAATAGTTCTTCCCAAGAATTATTCAAACTTCCATCATTCACAAATATCAACTCTAAAAATTCAGAATTACCCTCCTGATTCAAAAAGCTTGAAAACGTCTTTTCTAAACACCGACAAAAATCTTCCGCTAAATAACCATCATTATATATTGGAACAATAACTGAAATCTCCATCTTACTTCTTATGTTAAATTGATGTAGCTTCTTGCTTCTGCTCCCACATTCAACATCAAATCAATAATTGATACCTGGTGGCTAAAAACATGACTTGACTGTTGATATGCTGAATAATCAGAATAATCCATCCATCTAAGTTGAATTCCCGATTGATCAAAAAGATCTACACTCAAATAGGACTTCGCTGCTGGACCACTGAGGTAATGTGTTGCAGAGAGCTTTTGACACGCGTCTACCAATTTCTCGTTTCGATCTCCCTGCAAGTTCAACTCCCTAGAATCAATAATCTTTGTTTTAATATTTAAAAGTCTGCAAATAGTCTTGATAAAATGGGCATTTATCTCTGACAAGTATTCTGAAGAAAAATCATACATCGTTGAGAGCTCATCCTCAAAATAATCAAAGCCCCTTGACTTTCTATAGTTCAGCAATATCGAATTCATGTGCTTTCTATTCCAATTGTTTGTTGCTGTTTTTGTGTCACAGATCAGTTGAGTCAAATTATCCTGCTTGACCGGTATTGTAAGCCATGTTGGTCTTTGTTGGCAAAAAATAATGTTTCTATTTCTCCAGTCATTTTTAGTATATTGAACCTCATCATAAAGCACAAATACATCTGACTTCGCGATGATATCGAAATATCCCTTCCACGGAATGTAATTGGATTGAAGGATTGAAATAGTCATAAACTGAGGTTAGCAGCTTCTACAGCTCCCATAGATTCTGTTATTTCAAATATAAACACAAATCAAAAGA
Organism: Flavobacteriales bacterium; assembly: GCA_947442505.1. GTDB lineage: Bacteria > Bacteroidota > Bacteroidia > Flavobacteriales_D > Sanyastnellaceae > CAMCTV01. The sequence continues at coordinate 5,615 of CANEVR010000073.1, forward strand.
CTCAAGTCATTTAAAGAAATTTATTTCCATTGATCTTCTCTCTTATCCAACTATCATTCACTCCATTATTGACTCCTCAATTGAAGCATCTGGAAAATAGCATTCTTTTTCAAGAGCCTAAATAAATAACTACTTTTGAAAGGAATGTCAAAACCCTTTCAAATTCCAGGAATCACCACCTTGCGCCTTTTTGCCGCCTTAGCTGTTATCATCGGCCATATTGAAATGATGAAAAAAGTGTTTGGGCTTCCCACGCTATGGTACGATTTGAACAATATCTATACTGCAGCTCCTATCCAATACATAACACAGGGCAAAATGCACTGGAGCGCTCCATTGATCTCTCATCTTGGTTTTAATGCTGTTGTTTTTTTCTTTGTCCTCAGTGGTTTTTTAATCACACATGTATTGATCACTGAAACAAAAAAAACAGGCACATTCTCCATACGTCAATTCTACTGGAGAAGGATGGTTCGTATTTGGCCTTTATATCTATTGCTTATTGGATTTGCTTTTCTTGCAGGCGCAATTGACTGGCCTTTGTTTAATTATCCCAATCCATTTGATTGGCATAAACATCAATTCTTCTTTATAGCATCCCACGTCCTTTTCTCCCCAAACGTAGCACTGCTTTTCATCCCTTCCTTAGGCATGCTTGGGCATTTATGGTCCATCGGTGTTGAAGAACATTTTTACCTCTTTTGGCCATGGCTATTGCGAAAAATAAAGCAACACAAAAATGGTATTTTATTATTCGGGGCTTTTTGGATGGTTTCAAAAATTGTGGTCAAGCTAATGATTATTCGATTTCATCTTCCGCTTCAACCCCTAGCCCTTTACCTGATATTAAATAAGTTTGAATGCATGGCGTTAGGTGGATATTTAGCATTTGTATTTCATGACAACAGCTCTTTGGTAAAATCTTTTATTTTCCGTCATCTCAATAAGTTGCTATTGTTTAATGCACTAATCTTTGCGCTCAGCGCGTATTGCCTGCCTGAGCAATGGGCCAATTTCAACTACCTCTTTGTTTCGTCATTATCTGGACTACTCATTTTCAAAGTTTCACAAATAAATGAAAGACATTGGTTAAATCACAACTGGATTATGCAATTGGGGAATGCTAGTTATGCTATTTATATCGTTCATTTCCCCATTGTTTTGGTTACGATTAATAGTCTTTTTCACCGACATCATGTCCAAACTTTGAGCATTGCGCAAAATCTATTGATATATGCTCTAATCATTAGCTTATCCTTGATAACAGGGCTTCTTTTACATCATGGATTAGAAATCCCTGTAACCCGTTATTTCCTAAAAGGAAATAAAAAAAGGGAAGCCCAATAGGCTTCCCTTTTGTTGTAAAACCCAATGGTTTACTTGAAGATATAACCAACGGCCACATTGGCACGCAAAGCGATACCTGAACGATCAGTTTCTGTCTTACCAGGACCTTTCAAATCTTTTCCTTCCCACTTGATGTTGGTGTTTTTAGTACCGGCACCAAAATAAACATCCAATAAGATGTTGTCATCACCACCATACGTCTTACAAAAACCAGCTTGTAAACCATAAATAGATACATGAGATTTTGATGATACAATACCTCCCGTTGGCTCTAAAAATAAATCAAATCCCAAAGGATCTGCTGGATTAGGGCCTGAATAAAGCTCCTCTAACTCAACACCACTAGAAAAACGCTGAGAAGAATACAAACCCATGAAGAAACCTTCATAAGCCTCTTTGAAATACCAACGAAGCTCTGGATCAATAGCAAAACCTGGCTTAGCATTCTCCAACCAGTTGTCTTGATTGTATTGATAATAATAGTTATCATCAGCGATGTCCGCTAAATCATCCAAGAAACTGGTTTTAGGAACCATGTTGGGCGCAAGACCCAAGCCAATGGACAACTTCTCTGTACCGGGGATGATATACTCTCCGTGTAACATGAAGTACTGATTTTTCAAAACAGTAATGGGTGTGATTTTCACGGCAAATTGCGCGCTCACGATAGTAGCACAAATCAATGCACTCAAAGTAAGTAAATGTTTTTTCATTTTGTTATTCGTTTGCCGAAAGGTATTGACCTTCAAGACACCAATATGTTAAATGTACATCTTCTATAATAAAACCTCAATGTCTTAACCAGTGGGCAAATCGATGATGCAATTTGGGCAAGACAATGCCCATCAAAGGAACCAAAATCATCGTTAATATCAGCGTCTTAATCAGTTGATTGAACTCTTATATCAAGGGGAAAAGCAAGGCAAAAAGGATGTTGATCACGGGGTATACAAATAGCCATGTCAAGAGCATCATTTTCCATTTTTTAGGGGGTTTAGAATTCATTTTATTATTCATCTACTATATTATTCTTCCGTCCATCATTTCTATTGTTCGATCACTTGCCCTGGCAAAATCATTGTCATGCGTTACCGCAATAATCGTCTGTTTGTTTACGTGGGCCAACTCTTGCAAAATGTCAAAAACAATCTGTGTATTCTTTGAGTCCAAATTACCCGTGGGCTCATCGCCCATGATAATCAAGGGGTCATTTATCAATGCTCGAGCAATGGCGACGCGCTGCTGCTGTCCTCCCGATAATTTAGACGCGGGCTTCAAGGCTTGATCCTCCAGTCCCAGCATGCGCAATTTCTCCATGGCACGGAACTCAATCTCTTCTTCTGACAATTTTCCAAGACGCAATGCAGGAATCATGATATTTTTCAAACAAGTAAAATCGGTCAACAAATAATGAAACTGAAACACAAAACCAATCTTCTCATTGCGTATCGCAGACAAACGATTCTGATCATATCCAACAACATCCTCTCCATCTATCACCAACCTGCCTGAATACTCTGTATCCATCGTCGACAAGATGTACAATAAGGTGGACTTTCCACAACCTGACTTACCGACCAATGTCACAAACTCTCCTCGCTCAATACCAAAAGAAATTCCATTCAATACCTTGAACTCAATCGGATCATAAAATTTCTTCTCTATGTTTTCTACTTGTAAAATCATTTTCTGAAAATGCTTACGGGATCCACTTTTGCAGCCTTCTTAGCTGGAACATATCCCGCCAAAAATGTGATAAACAATCCAATGAATATTCCTCTAACAAAAACCCATGGCTCAAAACGGATAGGGAAATAACCTATGTCACCACCTATGTATACATGCTGCAGAGCTTGAACCAAAATCAAGGCCAACAACACACCCAAGATCACTCCAAGAGCGCCAATCGTAAGGGCTTGATAAACAAATATTCGAATGACATCTCCTCCGTTAAATCCCATCGCCTTCAATATGGCGATGTCATTGATTTTTTGGCTCACCGTCATGTTCAAAATGTTGTATATACCAAAACTGGAAACAATCAACAAAGTAAAACTAATGAACATGATCACAATTTTTCTAATCCGTGAAGCAGCCATGTAGGTCTCATTAGCCGCAATCCAATCTTCCGCTTTATACCCTGTTAAATTGGTCAATTCTTTCGCTACTTGCGGCGCGCGATCTGGGTTATCAATGTTAACATTAATGTCTGTAACATAGGCGTTGTTCTCCTTTAAAAACTGCTGTCCCGTGGCCAAATTCACATAGGACTTGGTCTTGTCCTCTTTGGAATTATTAGTCTTAAAAATACCAACAACTGTCAGTGTTAGATTAATGCCTTTGGAAGATGTCATGTTGATTTTATCTCCGGTCAATAAGTTCATCTTCTCGGCAATTCCACTGCCGATGATAATCCCATCTTGATGAGTAGATAAATCAGCTATGCTTCCTTGTACCGTAAAGGTGGAAATACGAAACATCTTGTCCGCTTCAACGGGATCAAAACCAATGGTGGTTCCTGTAATTTGAGATTTTCCATTGTTGTAAAAAACAGGACAACTTACTTGTGGAAACACAACAGTAACTTCCTTTTGCTTGCGGATCAACTTCACCCAATCCATGGGATTATCAATGGTGTTAATAGAGGGCACAACCTTGGGATTGACAATCAGTGTTTTTGAATTGGATTCTTCCTTCAGTGGTTGGCTAATCTTATCGTCCTTATACACCCTGATGTGGGGAGTGGTTTTGAAAAAAGACTCGCCCGAAGTTCTGTCAAATCCTGCGGCCATAGAGTTCATGAACATAAAGATGGATACCCCAATAACAACCCCTAAAATCGCTACCATTGTCATTTTCTTGGAGGCAATAAAATAAGTCCACGCTATGTTCCGATTGATATTCATGACGTCTATTTTTTCAATGGAATCAGAATGTCCTGCTCAGACAATCCACTTTTAATTTCCACCCACTCCGTACTTCTAATGCCTACCTCTACCGCTCTTGCATCTTCCTCTCCTTTCAACTGAACGGTATTGCTATAGCTCAAATAACTTCTAGGTATCAGCAACACTTGCTTGCGTTGCGCTATATCCACGTTGGCCTCCAATCTGGTTCCAACGACTTGAAAATCCAATGGTTTTTCAAATGAAACATCGCACAAAAAAGATTGCGTTGTCTCATCATACAACGGATAAATGGTTCTAACCACACCCTCCAACACCTTTCCTTTGTCGACGTTCAATTGCACGTGCGCACGTTGTCCTTCTCTAATTTTCTTGATGCTGTTCTCATCAACATTGAGCTGTGCCACCAATTGTTGGTCACTGGCCAATACGGCTATCACATCTCCTTTCCTTACAAAATCACCCACCCGTTTTATCAATCGCAAAACTTTACCTACCGATAACGCCTTAACTTGATTGTATTGGGAAGCTCTTCCTTGCTGAACAGCCTGCGCCTGCTGTCCGGCCAACGTCCAGTCTGCCTGTTGCTCTATTTGTTGCAATTTCTTTTTTGACGCCAACCAATTGTTCTTGGCTGATTCATACGCCAATTGGGCATTTTCCATTTCCAATCGCGAAGCGCTCTGGGCTTGGTACAACGACTCATACCTTTCCTTTTGTCGCTTTTCTTGCTGCATCTTCTGCTCTGTTGTCTCCAACTGCAACTTGGCCTCTTGCCATGCGGGAGATTGCTCTGTAGCGTTCTGCTGTGCTATGCGCAACTGTGCTTGCGCTGCTGCTGCTCCCGCTTCTGATCCATCATTGTCTATTTCCGCAATCAATTGCCCCATGGTCACTTCTGTTCCCTCAGTTACCAGTATAGCTGACAGATACCCCTCAGATTGCGCCGTCAAATTGTAACGGTCATTGGCCACCAATTGTCCCGAAGCAAATACTGTCTCCGTGATGTCATTGCGCACTGGGCTTACCTCTTGTTGTTTTCCTTTACAACCCCATATTGAGATCATCACCAAAGGAAAAATCCATGTTCTAATTTGCATAATTAATGCGTATTTTTTGTTGATACATCTGCTGATTAATTCTGGCATTCAACACACTCAATTGCGCAGAAAGCCATTTGTTTTGAGCCAAAATAAGTTTGTCCAAACCAATCACTTCCTTTTCATATTGATCTCCCGCCTGCCGATAACTGTCCATTTCCAGTATGGCCATCAACTCCTTTTCCTCGACTTCCTTTTTGGCATTTTCCCAGTCTTTTATCAACTGCTCATTTTTGACTTTGGTGTTTCTTTTCTCTTCCTCCAAAAGAATCTCCGCCATTTTAAAGTTGATTTTTTTTACGCGAACATTGGTCGCCTTCACAGCATTGGTGGGTAAATCCCATGTCAACTTAGCGCCAACAAAACTGCTGTAAATCCACCTGTTCGCGGGATCCATCCACTGAGCATTGCTGTTGTTTTGATACGCCAACGATGATTGAAAACTCAA
>CANEVR010000074.1 GCA_947442505.1 Flavobacteriales bacterium
ATACGGTCCGCATAGTTATTACCACCAAACCAATTGCTGTCCCATCCTTTGATGAAACCTAAACGATTACCTATTGGGTTACACTTTTGTCCCATGCTTACTGCTTATTTTTTATCTAAAATGATCGTAACGTGATTACTGCGCTTGCGAATTTTGTGAGCACGACCTTGAGGCGCAGCGCTGATGCGCTTCAATGTCTGAGATACATCTACTTTGATTTCTTTTACAACAACTTCAGAAGTAGTGATATCTTGTCCTTCGTTCTTGGCTTGCCAGTTGGCAATTGCTGATCTCAACAATTTCTCCAACGGTGTAGCGGTATTACGACGTGTGAACTTCAAAATGTTCAACGCTGCAATCACTTCTTTACCGCGGATGGTATCCGCCACCAATCGCATTTTACGAGGTGAAGTTGGAAAACTATTCAACTTGGCGAACGCTAAACTTTTACGTTCTTCCTTGAGCCTATCGGCCATTTCTCTTTTACGAGCTCCCATGACTTATAATTTATCGTTGGTGCGTATTATTATTTCTTGTTACCGGCGTGTCCGCGGAAATTACGTGTGGGAGAAAATTCACCCAATTTATGTCCTACCATGTTTTCAGTAACATAAACAGGAATAAATGTTTTTCCGTTGTGCACACCAATCGTCAATCCTACCATGTCAGGAGAGATCGTGCTGGCACGGCTCCATGTCTTGATGACATTCTTCTTGCCGTTTGCTTGTGCATCCTCTACTCTCTTGTTGAGCTTGTAGTGGATAAAAGGTGGTTTCTTTAATGACCTAGCCATTTCTTATATTACTTCTTTCTACGTTCGATAATCAATTTGTTTGATGCCTTCTTAGGCTTGCGGGTTTTGTAACCCTTAGATGGTGTACCCTTACGAGAGCGTGGCAAACCTCCAGACTGACGTCCTTCACCACCACCCATCGGGTGATCCACTGGATTCATCGCAACACCACGTACACGTGGACGGCGACCCAACCAACGGCTGCGACCAGCTTTACCTGAGCGAACCAAATTGTGTTCTGAATTGGACACTGCGCCCACTGTTGCCAAACACTTGGCCAACACTTTTCTGGTCTCACCAGAAGGCAATGTGATTACAGCATACTCTCCATCTCTTGCTGACAACTGAGCGTAGCTTCCTGCGCTGCGTGCCATTGATCCACCTTTACCAGGCTTCAATTCGATGTTGTGAACTACTGTTCCCAATGGAAGATCACGCAAAGGTGATGTGTTCCCTACTTCTGGAGCCACCTTGTCACCAGATACAATCACTGTACCTACTGTCAATCCTTGTGGAGCCAAAATATAACGCTTCTCTCCATCTGCATATTCTACCAATGCGATACGCGCAGAACGATTTGGATCATACTCAATCGTCATTACCGTTGCGTTCATATCGTGCTTATCACGCTTGAAATCAATTAAACGGTAATTTCTCTTGTGACCACCACCAATCATTCTCATGGTGCGCTTTCCTTGGTTGTTACGGCCACCCGATTTCTTCATCGGTACCACCAAAGGCTTGTATGGTTTGTCTGCGGTGATGTCTTCAAAAGTAGCGGCTACTTTGAAACGCGTTCCTGCAGTGATTGGATTTAATTTTTTAATTCCCATTTCTCTTCAATATTAGATGTTGGAATAAAAGTCTATTGTTTCACCTGGAGCCAATTTGATCAAGGCCTTCTTGTATGAAGCTGATCTTCCAGTTAAAATACCGGCTTTGGTATATCTGCTTTTTGCTTTACCATCGTAACGCAATGTGTTCACTTTTACAACGTTCACACCATATGCAGACTCTACAGCCTTTTTAATTTCAATCTTGTTGGCATTGACATCTACGATGAAGCCAAACTTACCTTGCTTCTCTTGAATGGAGGTCATTTTCTCCGTGATCAATGGGCGTATTAGAATTGGATTCATCAGTTTACTTTTTTAAGATTTCTGTCAATACTTCGTGCGCACTTCCGATGAAGATTACTTGATGGCAATTCATGATATCATAAGTGTTAACCATATTGGCCATTTGCACCTGTGTACCTTGAACGTTGCGTGAGCTCAAATACAAGTTATTGTCCTTTTCACCCATCAAAATCAAAGTCTTCTTGTCAGCGACATTCATATTCTTCAACACTTGAATGAAAGACTGTGTTTTTGGCTGTGCCATTGTCAATGCATCCACTACAACGATACCGTTCTCTTTTGCTTTGTATGACAAAGCTGAAGCGCGAGCCAAACGTTGCGTGCTCTTGTTTACCTTGATATCGTATTTGCGTGGTTGAGGACCAAAAATACTTCCTCCTTGACGGAACAAAGGATTCTTGATACTGCCCTTACGAGCTCCACCAGTACCTTTTTGCTTGTGCAATTTGCGGGTAGATCCGTGAATCTCACCTCTGTGCTTGGTTTTGTGTGTACCTGAACGCTGAGCAGCCAAGTAACGCTTCACATCCAAATAAATCGCATGATCGTTAGGCTCGATTGCAAAGATTGCATCATCGAGGTTCACTTTCTTGCCGGTCTTTTGACCTTCTGTATTTAATACTTCGATCTGCATATTACTTCACGATATAAACGGTTGAACCATTGAAGCCTGGTATAGCTCCTTTCACTAAAATCAAGTTTTGATCAGCCAAAACTTTAACAACTTCCAAGTTCTGGATAGTACAACGAGCACCACCATCGCGACCCGCCATGCGCATTCCTTTGAATACACGGCTTGGATCAGAGGAAGCTCCCAAAGAACCTGGTGCACGCAAACGATTGTGCTGACCATGGGTTGCTTCACCTACCCCAGAGAAACCATGTCTTTTTACAACACCTTGGAAACCCTTACCCTTGGTAGTACCTACTACGTCAACATTTTCACCTTCTGCAAGAAATCCTTCCAAAGTGATGGTATCACCCATTTTCACTTCTCCGTCGAATCCATCAAACTCAGCCAAAAACCGCTTTGGCGTCGTTCCTGCCTTTTTGAAGTGTCCTTGCATGGGCTTGCTGGTGTTCTTTTCCTTCTTATCACCGAAGGCAATTTGAACAGCAGTGTAGCCATCCTTTTCTTGTGTCTTGATTTGAGTCACTACACATGGACCAGCCTCTATCACCGTGCATGGAATATTCTTTCCAGCGGCACTGTAGATGCTAGTCATCCCTACTTTTTTACCAATTATTCCTGGCATGTGCTTATTGTTTTATAATTTGTTACACTTTGATTTCTACCTCTACTCCACTTGGCAACTCTAACTTCATCAAGGCATCTACTGTCTTGGAAGATGAGCTGTAAATGTCCAAAAGACGCTTGTAGCTATCCAATTGGAACTGCTCACGTGCTTTCTTGTTCACGTGTGGTGAACGCAACACGGTGTAGATTCTTTTGTGGGTTGGCAACGGAATTGGTCCGTTAACCACCGCACCGGTACTCTTTACCGTCTTTACGATTTTCTCAGCTGACTTGTCAACCAAGTTGTGATCGTAAGACTTCAATTTAATGCGAATTTTTTGCGCCATTTGATTCTTTATATCGATGTATTATCAGTTCTTTCCTTTAATTTTTGCAATCACAGCCTCTGCAACGTTGTTGGGTGCTGGGGCAAAGTTGCTGAACTCCATGGTTGAAGATGCACGACCTGAAGTAATGGTGCGCAAGTCAGTAACATAACCAAACATTTCACTCAAAGGAACTTTGGCATTGATTACAGTTGCTCCGTTACGCTCATTGGTACCTTCAATCAAACCACGACGCTTGTTCAAGTCACCAATAACATCACCCATATTCTCAGCTGGAGTAACCACTTCATGCTTCATGATGGGCTCCATGATGATAGGACGACATTTTGGTGCAGCTTCGCGGAAGGCCATCTTAGCACACAACTCAAAAGACAATGCATCAGAGTCAACTGCGTGGAAAGATCCATCGTTCAATTCAACTTTCAATGAATCGATAGGGAATCCAGCCAAGATACCATTGTTCATGGCTTCTTTGAAACCTTTCTCGATGGATGGGATAAATTCACGGGGAATGTTACCACCTTTGATGTTGTTTACAAAAACCAATCCTGTCTTCTCTGGATCATCGTTTGGTCCCAATGTGAATACGATATCAGCGAATTTACCGCGACCACCAGTTTGTTTCTTGTAAATCTCACGGTGATCTGTAGAAGTGGTCAAAGCCTCTTTGTAAGATACTTGAGGAGCACCTTGGTTACACTCCACTTTGAACTCACGCTTCAAACGGTCAACGATAATTTCCAAGTGCAACTCACCCATTCCGGAGATGATGGTTTGTCCTGAATCTTCGTCTGTTTTTACACGGAAGGTTGGATCTTCTTCAGCCAATTTTGACAAGGCCATACCCAATTTATCGCTATCCGCTTGTGTCTTAGGCTCAACCGCCAATCCAATTACTGGATCAGGGAAAACCATTGACTCAAGGATGATTGGGTTCTTTTCATCACACAAAGTATCTCCAGTCTTGATATCTTTAAAACCAACCACAGCGCCTATATCACCAGCTCCCAAATATTCAATTGGATTCTGTTTGTTGGCGTGCATTTGGAAGATACGAGAGATACGCTCTTTGTTTCCACTGCGTGTGTTCAATACATATGAACCTGCATCCAATTTACCTGAATAAGCACGTGTGAAAGCCAAACGACCAACGAATGGATCTGTAGCAATCTTAAATGCCAAACCTGCAAATGGCTCGCTAAAACTTGGCTTACGAGAAATCTCTTCGCCAGTATCAGGATGTGTTCCTTTGATGCTTTCTTTATCCATTGGTGATGGCATCAATTCCATTACCAAATCCAACATGGTTTGAACTCCTTTGTTTTTGAAAGAAGAACCACAAACCATTGGAACAATCGTCTGATTCAAACAAGCTTGACGCAATGCATCCAAAATCTCACGTTCCGTGATTGAATTGGGATCATCGAAAAACTTCATCATCAAGTTGTCATCGAACTCAGAAACTGCTTCCAACAACTTCTCACGATACATCATGGCTTCATCCATCATATCTGCTGGAATATCCACAACTTCGTAAGTCATACCTTTATCATGCTCATTCCAAATCATTCCACGGAAGTTGATCAAATCAACAACGCCTGTGAAATCATCTTCAGCACCAATGGGCAATTGCAACGGCACAGCATTGCTACCCAACATATCTTTAACTTGCTTAACAACCTTCAAGAAATCAGCACCCTGACGGTCCATCTTGTTCACGAAACCAATACGAGCAACATTGTAGTTGTTGGCCAAACGCCAGTTGGTTTCGGATTGTGGTTCAACACCATCAACAGCAGAGAACAAGAAAACCAAACCATCCAATACACGCAATGAACGATTTACCTCAACGGTAAAGTCAACGTGACCTGGAGTATCAATGATGTTGATGTGGTATTTTTCTCCACGGTAGTTCCAGAATACGGTTGTCGCAGCAGAGGTAATTGTGATTCCTCTTTCTTGCTCCTGAACCATCCAGTCCATTGTGGCAGCACCATCATGTACCTCACCAATCTTGTGGTTCACCCCTGAGTAGTAAAGAATACGCTCAGTGGTTGTGGTTTTTCCCGCATCGATGTGAGCGGCAATACCAATATTTCTTGTGAATTTAAGGTCGCGTGACATTTTCTTTATCTCTAAAAATTAAAAACGGAAATGTGAGAATGCCTTGTTGGCTTCAGCCATACGGTGGACATCTTCTCTCTTTTTGTAAGCAGCACCTTCATTCTTGGCAGCAGCGATAATTTCACCGGCCAATTTTTCAGACATGCTCTTTTCATTGCGCTTACGAGCATAACCAATCAACCATTTCATGGCCATTGAACTTTTACGCTCCTCACGAATGGGAGATGGAATTTGGAAAGTGGCTCCACCAACACGACGGCTACGTACCTCCACAGCGGGAGTTACGTTTTCCAAGGCGCGACGCCATACTTCCAATCCTTCTTCTTGCGTCTTTGCAGCCACCTTCTCGATTGCATCGTAGAAAATGGTGAAAGCAACGCTCTTCTTACCTTGCAACATGATGTTGTTTACGAACTTGGTTACAACGGTATCGTTAAACCTTGGATCGGGTAATACTACAATTTTTTTCGCTTTTCTTCTTCTCATGACTTAAGCTTATTTCTTTTTACCTGCAGCAGCTGGTGCTTGACCTGGCTTGGGGCGTTTTGTACCATATTTTGAACGACGCTGACCACGACCATTCACGCCGGCTGTATCCAACGCACCGCGAACGATGTGATAACGTACACCTGGAAGATCCTTCACACGACCTCCACGAACCAACACGATGCTGTGTTCCTGCAAGTTGTGCCCTTCTCCTCCGATGTAGGCGATAATTTCAAATCCATTGGTCAAACGCACCTTAGCTACCTTTCTCAAAGCTGAGTTCGGCTTCTTAGGAGTTGTTGTATAAACCTTGGTGCATACTCCACGACGCTGTGGGCATGACGTTAACGCAGCACTCTTGCTGCGATACGTTTTGGGCTCTCGGCCCTTTCTAATCAATTGTTGAACTGTTGGCATGTTCGTTCTAAGTTCCTTTGTTTCACTGATTTCTAACGTAGTCACTCTACGCGAAATTCGGGTTGCAAATGTACATCTTTATTTCATTCTCGCAAGAGCTGTTGTTGATTATTTTTTAAAAATAGCGAAATTACTTTGCAACTAACTGATTTTTAGTAAAATAAAAATGAGTCAAAATTGCACTTTTTTCAACATTTCGACCATTTTTTTGGTGTTGATTCATTTTTAATTCTGAAAATTATTCACCATCGTTTTTTGAAAACCCTGCTTCCCTTTTTTTTGGGCCTATGTGCTTTTTGCTTTCACATTTTGCTCATTTTTGCATACGATGAATGCAAGAAGAACGGATATAACCCAATTTCTCATTGGGACATTAATCATATTGGTGACTGGTTACATTTTACAATTTTCTTTTTTCAAATGGGATCTGACAGAGGAAAAGCGCCATACGTTAACGCCAGCAACCAAGGACATGCTTACCAACTTAGAAGACAAGGTGTTTGTTCGTTGCTATTTACATGGTGAGTTTCCTGCTAACTTCAAACGTTTAGAGAACAGCATACGCGAGAAACTGGAAGAGTTTAAGGATTACAGCGACGGAAAGGTGCAATTTGAATTTATTGATCCTTATGCAAATCCCGATAAAAAGAGAATTGCCGATCAAGAAAAAGCATTGGACGAAAAAGGAATCAAATTCACCCGTCTATCCTTAAAACAAGGGGGTGCTCAGCAGTTTAAGTTGATTTGGCCAGGCTGCATCATTGAATACCGAGGCAAGGAAACCCCTGTGCAATTGTTTAAGAGTGAATCGCCCACGTTTACAGATGAAATGATCAATGCCTCTGTGAACAATTTGGAATATGAATTGGCCAGTCGTTTGCGCATGGCCATTCGCACAGAGAAACCTGCTGTTGCTATCCTAGAAGGTCATCGGGAATTGGCCCCCATTCAGATGGCTGATTTCCTTACTGCAGTTGAAGAAAATTACAATTTAGCCTTTGTAAAAATCGATGAGAAAATCAATGCTTTCTCGGATAAAATTGATGGATTTGATGGTCGGAAAAATCGTTTTCAAACATTGGTCATTGCCAAACCCGACAGTGTTATTAGTGAGAAGGATCGTGTGATTATTGATCAATTTATCATGAATGGTGGCAAGGTTCTTTGGCTGGTAGATCCTGTAAAAACAGACTTGGACAGCTTACGCGTTAGACAGGAAACCATGGCCATTTCCAATGAGAATGGTGTGTACGAGCAGCTTTTTGAATATGGCGTTCGCTTGAACCGCAACATTGTCATTGATTATCAATGTGCGCCCATTGCCTTTGATGCTGGCCCCAATGGCAATCAACGAGACATTAAAATGTTCAACTGGTATTACGCGCCGTTGATGTTTACACAAGGACAAACGCATCCCATCGTTTCGCATTTGGACCCCATCAAATTGGAATTTGCTTCGAGCGTTGACTCCGTCAATGCTGGCAAGGGAATCAAGAAAACAGTGCTGCTCAAGAGTTCTCCATTGAGCAAGGCATGGAACACTCCTGTTCGCATCAACACATCCATCGTGAGCTTGGAACAAAATTACTTTGAGGCCAATAAAAACAATGGAATGCCCATGGCCATGCTGTTAGAAGGTAGTTTTCATTCCGCCTATTACGATCAACTCCCCAATAACATTAGACAAGACAAGAGCATTGGTTTTAAAGACAACAGTACAAAAACAGCCATCATTGTTGTGGGAGATGGTGATATTATAAGAAACGGTTTAATGCCTGCCCAGACTGGATATACACCACTACCCTTGGGTTATGACCGCTACGCAAAGACTGTATTATATGACAACAAGGAATTCCTGCTGAATTGCGTCAATTACTTGATGGACGATCAAGCGTTGATTAGTGTCAGATCCAGAACCATCAAGCTTCGCAAGCTTGATTCTAAAAAGATTGCACACCAAAAAACAACCATTCAAATGGCCAATACAGCCCTACCCCTTTTGTTGGCTATGTTTATGGGCATTGGTCAATATTTATGGAGAAAAAGAAAGTGGGGAAAATGAAAAACAAAAAAAACATTGTATCCGTCATCATTTTGATTGGACTAATCGGCGTTGCTATTTATTACTACAATAAAGACCAAAACAGTAGCATTGCTGAAAATCCTTTCACGCAATTTGCCATTACCGACACGAGTTCAGTAACCAAAATCTTCATTGCTGACAACCAAGGCAACACTGCCCTTTTGGAGCGTCCGCAGCAAGGTCGATTGTGGATGTTGAACAAACAATACAAAGCCCGTGAGGATGCCGTGAAAAACCTTTTACAGGTAGTGAACAGAATCAAAGTAAGGGGAAATGTATCTTCTAAGTCCAGAGACAACATGATGAAGGTACTGGCTTCATCAGCTAAAAAAGTTGAACTATATGTCAATGGCGAAACAGAGCCATCCAAGATTTACTACATAGGCCCCAATACGCAAGATCACACGGGAACAATCATGCTCTTGGAAATACCTGATGAAGGGAAATCTCCCGAGCCATACATATGTCATATGGAGGGCTTCACAGGGTTTTTAAATCCTCGTTTTTTTGCTGAGGAGATGGAATGGCGTTACACCGGGATATTTGACCATCCCAAATTGGATATCTCCAGCATTGAGGTGCAGCATAGCATTCCAGATTACTCCTTTGAAGTCTCCTACAATGGTGGAAATAAAATTGCATTGTTACACAACAAGAAGAACATTGAAAAATTTGACTCAATCAAAGTGAAAGATTTTTTAATGAGTTTTAGAAAAGTTCATTTGGAATCCTACAGAACATTCTTGAAGCCCTCCGTAGAAGACTCTATCCGAAAAATGGCTCCAGTGGTTCGTTTGAATGTGGTGAGTACTTCAGGAAAAAAAGAAACCGTATCTCTGTATTTAAAAAGAGGAAAAGAAGGTGGCGTAGATGCCAATGGGAATCCTTCACCTTGGGACGCAGAGTATTTCTGGGCCATGAATGAAAGAGGTGAAATTGGTCTGGCGCAACGTTACGTTTTTGACCCCATCACCATCCCTTTTCAAGCATTTCTTAAAAACTGAAAAATCAGTAACTCCATTGGTGCATTAGAATGGCACCAGCGATGGCTGCATTGAGTGACTCGGCATTGCCTACTTGCTCAATGACAACGCAATGAGAAAGAACAGCTCTGGCTGAATCACTGATACCATGAGACTCACTGCCGATAACCAAAATCACATTGGGACTTGGTTTTGGCATATCCATTAATTTCTCACCCCTAAGATCTGCGCCGATGATTGGTCTGCCTGCAGCTTTTGCATCTTGAAGGAAAACTCCTTCCACATCCGCATATACATTGACATGGAAAATACTTCCCATGGTGGCCTGAACAACTTTGGGATTATACAATTCAACGCATTGTGGCGCTAAAACAATTTGCGACCAACCAAAAGCATCTGCGCTTCTTATCAAGGTGCCTAAGTTTCCGGGATCCTTGATACCATCCAGAAACAAAACCTTGGATTCCAGTGACATTGGCTTAAAAGTCAACCGATGAATCACTGCTAAACAGGGAGACGGGTTATTTAAACATGAAATCTGCTGCATCTCATGCTCTTCAATAAACGCAGCATTGAATTTGGAAGCAACTTCTTGATTGGTAGAATAAATAGCGTCAAAGATGGCACCAGATGCTTTGGCTTCCTGGATCAATTTTTCCCCCTCAATAATAAACAATTCCTTTTCCTTGCGAAATTTGGATTGATGCAAGGAACGGATATTTTTTATTTGCGCTTTTGAAATTGACATGATGAAAGAAAAGACTTTGTACCTTCGGCAAAGGTAAATTTAGTGGTGTTGAATCTGCACAAAAAAAACATTTTTCTTCTTGCGCTGTTGATGCTCTTCATCAGCTCGTGCAGTATTTTCAATAAAATACCGGAAGGAAAAAGTTACTTCAAAGATCACAATATCGTTATACACGATGCACCTGTATTGGACTTTAATCGAGAAGAATTACTGGGATTAACAAAAATAAGTCCCAATAGAAAATTGGTTTTCTTTCGGTTAAACATGAGGATTCACACCTGGTTTGTTCCCAATCAGCCGCTTGCGCGCAGCATGAAACGCGCAGAACAGCGCTGTGCAATTAAAAATGAGCAACGGCTAAAAAAAGGGAAAACCCCTACCACTTGCAACAGTTTTTGGGGGTGGCTGGCCTACACCGTCGGAGAACCTCCCGTTCTTTTAGATTCAACAAAAGTGGAAAAGTCGGCACGGATAATGGAAACCCATTTGAAAAAACAAGGGTATTTTCAGGTCAAAGTCAGACCAATTTACACATCGGGGCAATACAAGAGATGGATCCGATGGGACAAAAATGCCTACTATGTAACCTACCACATCTATCCAGGAGCTGCTACCAAAATTAACGATATTCAATTTTTGATTGAAGATGATGGTATAGGGCTATTTGCTAGCGATATTAAAAAACAAATTCAAATCAAGACCGGTGAAAACTTCAATGTAAATGCTCTAGATGCATCCAGAGATAGAATCACGCAATACCTGAACAACAAAGGGTATTTTGACTTCACCAAAGACTATATTGTTATCAAAGCGGACAGTATAAATAAGAAAAATAAAATTGACTTAAT
>CANEVR010000075.1 GCA_947442505.1 Flavobacteriales bacterium
AACAGCCTACATCGATTACTCGATGTCGGTGATTGTAGGTAGGGCGCTTCCGGATGTTCGTGATGGTCTAAAACCGGTTCACCGCAGGGTGTTGTACGGTATGTTGGACTTGGGCGTATTGAGCAATAGACCATACAAAAAATCGGCTCGTATCGTAGGGGAAGTTTTGGGTAAATACCACCCTCATGGTGATAGTTCAGTTTATGATACCATGGTGCGCATGGCCCAAGATTGGAGTTTGCGTTATCCTCTGGTGGATGGTCAAGGAAACTTTGGTAGCATGGATGGTGACAACGCTGCTGCCATGCGTTACACCGAAGCTCGTTTGAGAAAAATTGCAGAAGAATTATTGGAAGACTTGGACAAAGAAACGGTTGATTTTCAACCCAACTTTGATGATAGTTTGCAAGAGCCTACGGTCATGCCGGCAAAAATACCGAACCTTCTCATCAATGGAGCATCTGGTATTGCTGTAGGTATGGCCACCAACATGGCTCCCCACAATCTTACTGAGGTTTGTGATGCAACCATTGCCTACATCAACAACAATGAAATCAGTACTGACGAATTGATGGAGTTTGTTAAAGCTCCCGACTTTCCAACCGGCGGTGTCATTCATGGTGTTGATGGGATTAAAACTGCCTACCATACGGGAAGAGGTAGGGTAGTATTGAGAGCCCGCGCTCGAATTGAAGATATAGACAACCGTGAGTGCATCATTGTAGATCAAATTCCTTATCAAGTGAACAAGGCTGACATGATCAAGCGCACTTGGGAATTGGTTCAAGAAGGAAAGATCGAAGGAATTTCAGAAATCCGTGACGAGTCAGATAGAAATGGGGTTCGTGTGGTGTATGAAATCAAAAGAGACGCCATCACCAACGTGGTATTGAACAATCTCTACAAGTTTACCTCATTGCAAACTTCTTTCTCCATTAACAACATTGCATTGGTGAAGGGCAGACCAGAGGCCTTGGGATTAAAAGACATGATTTCATTGTTCGTTGAACACCGCCACGAGGTGGTAACAAGACGTACCAAGTATGAGTTACGCAAAGCTGAAGAGCGTGCACATATCTTAGAAGGATATTTGATTGCATTGGACAACATCGATGCTGTCATCAAATTGATCAGGGCTTCACAAACACCTGATGAGGCGCGTGATGGATTGATGGCCAATTTTGGTTTGAGTGAGATTCAATCAAGAGCCATTTTGGACATGCGTTTGCAACGTTTGACTGGTTTGGAAAGAGACAAGATCAAAGCCGAATACGATGAGTTGATGGCCTTGATCAAAAAGTTGAAAGAAATTTTGGCCAGCGAGGAGTTGAGAATGGGCATCATCAAAGATGAGTTGTTCTATCTCAAAGAAAAGTTTGGCGATGAAAGAAGATCAGTCATCGAATTTTCTTCAGCAGATTTGAGTATTGAAGACATGATTCCAGACGAGGCCATGGTTGTGACCATTACCCATGCCGGATACATCAAGAGAACCAACCTGGCTGAGTACAGAACACAAGCCAGAGGTGGAGTAGGATCAAAAGGAACTTCTGCAAGACAAGAAGATTTTGTTAAAGATATTTCCACAGCCACCAACCACGATTGGTTGTTGATCTTCACCAAAAAAGGACGTTGCTTCTGGATGCGCGTGTTTGAAATTCCTGAAGGAAGCAAAACTTCAAAAGGAAGGGCCATTCAAAACTTGCTTCAAATCGAACAAGACGACACCGTTTTGGCATACATCCCGACAAAGGATTTGATGAACGAAGAGTATGTCAGCAAGAACTTCGTTATCCTTTGCACCAAGCAAGGATTGATCAAAAAGACATTGCTTGAAGCCTACTCAAGACCTCGCTCTTCTGGTATCAATGCCATCACCATTGTAGATGGGGATGAGTTATTAGAAGCCAAATTGACCAATGGCGAATGTGAAATTTTGATGGGAACATCAGAAGGAAAAGCTATCCGTTTCAATGAAAAGACCGTTCGCGCTGTTGGAAGAACAGCACAAGGGGTAAAGGCCGTCACTTTGGGAAGCGACAAAGATGAAGTAATAGGAATGGTTTGCGTTGACAATCCTGACCGAGACATTTTGGTTATTTCCGACAAAGGATATGGAAAGCGATCTGCATTGGAAGATTACCGCATCACGAACCGAGGCGGAAAAGGAGTCAAGACCATCAACATTACAGAAAAGACCGGAAACCTTATTGCCATTCTTTCAGTTGATGATGAATTGGACTTCATGATCATCAACCGTTCAGGAATCACCATCCGCTTAAAAGTAGAAGACTTAAGGGTTATGGGACGTGCTACACAAGGGGTTAGATTGATCAGTTTGCGCGGAAACGACGCCATTGCTGCGGTAACAGCAGTCATCAAAGATGATGAGGACGATGAAAGATCATCTGACATTGTGATGGAAGAAGACGGAAGCATTGCTGCCAATGAACCAGAAACTACTGAAGAAAACAATAACGAAGAAAATCAAGATTAAATTTGTGAAAATGTTCAATGAATTGCATCAAGAATAAAAATGGCAAGAAGATTGAAACATTGAAACCAAATCAAATGAATATGAGAAAAGCAATGATGGTTGCCTTGATAATGGCAACAGGATGGATGGCCCAAGCGCAACCCAAAGTAACCAGCGCCTACAACGCCAACAAGGAAGGGAAATTTGAAGATGCCAAGCAATACATTGACGAGGCCATGACCGATCCCAAAGCAACGGAAAAGGAGAAATATTGGAGATATCGGGGCAATATTTACGCGAATCTGGTTAAAGATTCGGTGTTATTCGCTAAATATCCAGACGCATTAAATTCTTCGTTGGCTGCATTTTCCAAATATTTTGAAATTGATAAGCGCAAAGACTATATCAAAGAAGTCGCTACAGAATTGGACATGTTGAAGGCTGTAATGGGTCAGAATGCAGAAAAATCATACAAAATAAATAATCTCAGCGCTGCGGGTGATCAATTCAAAAGCATCGTTGAAATCTCTGGGGTTTTAGGAGTAATCGACACTGTATTTATTTTCAATTCAGCTTTCTGTTACCACAAAGCAGGAAGAACGGATGATGCCATTGTGAATTACAAAAAATGCATCGGATACAAATACAATGTTCGCGATTCTTATTTGGGAATCAGCGATATTTACATCTCTCAAGGTAAGAAGGCGGAGGCTGTTGAAATTTTAACCCAAGCCAGACAGCAATACCCGAAAGATGCAGAATTCCTTCGTTCAGAAGTGAATATTTACATTGATGACAAGGATTATGCAAAGGCCCAAGGAGTTTTAAAGGCTTTGACAGAGTCGGATCCTAAAAATGAAAGTGTTTGGTTCGTTTTGGGTGTGACTTATGAGAAAGAAAACAATACTGCGGATGCGGAGAAAGCTTATTTGAATGCCTTGAATATTAAAGCGGATTATTTTGATGCGGCCTATAATCTCGGCGCTTTGTATTACAATCAAGCTCAGGAGAAAGGAAAAGTTTGCGATGCAATTCCACCGAGAGAAACAGCCAAGTTTGATGCTTGCAAAACAGAATTGAAGCCGATGTATTTGAAAGCTGCGGGATACTTTGAGATTTGTTTCAAGCAAGATTCAAATGATGCTCAATTGAAACAAGCACTGAAAGAGACATACTTGAAAGGTGGAGATCGTGAAAAGTCGAACATGTACAAGTAATCAGTTGAAGAATCTTAACAATAAAGCCGTCCCAAATGGGGCGGCTTTTTTATTTCTGAGCAATAGAACCAATTGAATTAGAATAAGTTGAATCGAAAAAACAACTTTACATAATATAAATTATGATTTGAAAATGGATTACTAACATTGTAGACGAGAAAGCCATTCAACTGGTTGTACATCCAATACCTCAATGAAATCATTACCTGATCCCATCCCTTGATGTATGACCAAGTTCCGCTCCTCTGGAACCAATGCACTTGGCACTGATAGAACTTTGAAAGCTTCATCCTTGTACCATTGACTTCCCAATTCCTGCAAACTTGAATATGCGCCAAGTGATCTCCAATTCTCTGTTAATAAATTATCATTCAATAATTTAACATCATTGACTTCAATCTTTAATTTTAATGTTATCAGAACAAAATCCAAAGATAAAATTCGACCACCACGGTTAACCAACCATTCTAGTGAAGCCAAAGATCGTGATTCAGCAGCATAAATGACAAATTGATCAGGTTTGTTCCAACGACCCGGATATCCTGATGCTGTCAGGGGTTCCACATGCTTCAATGACCTTACCGTGTAAACAATCATCTCAAATGGCTTCTCCGTATTCCAAACCCATGAGCCTAGATTCTATGAAATCTATCCCCACCTTGGTTTCCATGAAATCCAAAGGACGCTGATTTTCCCACATGACATTGGGAGTCTGCAGCCATTTCTCAAATTCCGCTTGATTGGCAAAAATCTGTAAACCATGACGATATAGCGCTAAAATCATAACGATTTGCTCTTTCATCTGGTTCTTGATTTCTGCTCCTTTTGTGCGATAATTATGTAAAGTACGCGTGGTGATGTTCAGCCATTTGGCCTTCACATCATCAGCCAACTCAATTACCTGATCATACATTTCAAAGCCCTTCCAATCTGGCTGAGCTGATGCTACGTATTGGTAAATGGCCATAGGGTCATTGAGTTGTGGCAATTCTGAAACCTCTATTGGATACTTTTTCATAGCACAAATATACAAATATTGGAAACTATTCCAAAATTATAAAGAATATTTTCCAAAAATATTTCATCTTTTTTTAAAAACCGAAAAAGGAACATTAATGGTCCTTTTTTACTAAAAAATGCGTGTTTTCTTATTATTCCTGATCAAAAAGAGAAGGTTCATCACCAGAATTGGAAATTGACTGCGTATGTGCTAGCATCAATTCTTCATTGGCTTTGGTCTCCAGTTCCACATCCGCCTCCAACAAATCCAAATTCAAAATGGGCAATTGGGTTAGACGATTTCCAATGGCTTTTACCCCTTTTATCGAAATAAATTCTCGCAAATCAACGGTTTCATCCATTTTATTGGCCGCTTGCTTGAATTTCTTATTGAATCGGACGTAAACTTTGGGATAATGCAAGGTAGTGGCCACTCCCAATTTGCTTTTGGGATGTTCGGTAATGAAACGAACCAAACCTTTGCTGGGCTCGGCCAAGAATCGTTTCACCATCCATTGTTCCTTTTCGCCATCAAAATAGACGGCTGAAATGGGCTTTTCGGGCATCCATTTTTCGATATGAACAGTGGTTTCCTCGAAATGCATGGTCAGTTCTGGCGTAACCAATTGATAGTCTCCAGTACTCATCAAGATCAACAATTTGTCATTGGCCATGAAGTCACCGAGGGGTTCACCGCGGCCTTCGTCGTTTAATCTTTTGATTGATGTATCGTACCATAATGTTCTAGCTCCCAATGTGCTAACACCTTTCTCTTTAAGTTCGACTTTCTTGACTGCGTACTTGGTTACGATGTTTCCAACGGCATCTCGACCCTTGACAGCGAGCTGGGCAAAATCGACATCAAAGGTCAATTTCTTCAACTTATCCAATGCTCTTAAGTGAACGGTAACCACTTCGGCCTCTCCGTTGGGGTTGGCTGAAAAATACAAGATATCACTTCCCGGAGCGCCCTTGGTCAAATCGTATTCCTTGTCTCTGGTTATTGCTGTGACGGCAAAACGCTTCATCATGGCTCCATTCCTTCCATCCTTATAAATGACATTGTAAATGGTGCGCTTGTCATCCTTTTTCCAAACGGCGCAATACATGATGTCTTTTCCAACAAAGGACTTGGCCGTGATTCGGGTCACCAACATTTTCCCATCTCTTCTGAAAACAATGATGTCATCAATATCCGAACATTCCTCCACAAATTCGCCTTCATCTCGCTTTAATGCGGTTCCAATGAAACCCTCCGCCATATTGACAAACAACTTGGCATTGGCGATGGCCACCTTGGCTGCTTGAACCGTGTCAAAAGTTCTGATTTCTGATTTTCGGTCTCTGCCTTTGCCATATTTGGATTTGATTTCTTTGAAATAAGCAATGGCGGTCTCGGTCAAATTGTCCATCTTCTCTTGACAATCGTCAATCAACCCATCCAATTTGGCCATGTAATCATCGGCCTTTTTGCTATCGAATCTTGAAATTCTTTTGATCTTGATCTCAGTCAACCGGGTCACATCCTCGTCAGTGACCGCACGAATAAACTGTTTGGTGTATGGTTTTAATCCCTTGTGAATGGTAGCAATGATTTCTTCCCAGGTTTCACATTCTTCAATGTCTCGGTAAATTCTTTTCTCAATGAAAATCTTTTCCAATGAAGCAAAGTGCCATTCTTCTCTTAACTCATTGAGCTCAATCAACAATTCCAATTTGATTAGCTCGCGGGTGTGCTCCGTACTTTGACGCAACAACTCATCGACACTTAAAAACTTGGGTTTGTCGTCTTGAATGACACAAGAGTTTGGTGAGATGCTCACCTCACAATCCGTAAAGGCAAACAATGCATCGATGGTTTTATCCGGAGAAACTCCTGGAGCCAAGTGCACAATAATCTCAACATGCTCGGCAGTATTGTCTTCAATTTTCTTGATTTTGATTTTGCCCTTATCATTGGCTTTCAAAATGCTATCGATCAAAGAAGAGGTGGTGGTGCCAAATGGGATTTCCGTGATGATGAGAGTCTTTCCTCCATCATCTTTCTTGATTTTGGACCGGCAGCGAATCTTTCCGCCACGCAATCCATGGTTGTAATCGGTGCAATCGACAAGACCTCCTGTTGGGAAATCAGGAAGAATATGGGTCTTCTTCCCCCGCAATACATCTATGGAAGCATCGATCAGCTCATTGAAGTTATGCGGTAAAATCTTGCAAGCCAAGCCCACCGCAATACCTTCAACTCCCAATGCTAAGAGCATAGGGAACTTCATCGGCAAAGTCTCCGGCTCTTTGTTTCGTCCATCGTAAGACATTAACCACTTGGTGGTTTTTGGGTTAAAGATAACATCTTGTCCAAACTTATTTAGCCTCACTTCAATGTAACGCGGAGCTGCTGCACTATCTCCGGTGTATATGTTTCCCCAATTTCCTTGGGTATCCAAAAAGAGATTTCGTTGTCCTAATTGCACCAAGGCATCACCAATTGAAGCATCTCCATGCGGATGGTACTTCATCGTGTTTCCGATAACATTGGCAACTTTATTAAAACGACCATCATCCATCTCCCACAAAGAATGAAGGATGCGGCGCTGAACAGGTTTCAATCCATCATTGATGTGTGGAACCGCTCTTTCGAGAATAACATAGGAGGCATAATCCAAGAACCAATTCTTGTAAAGACCATTGACTTCGGTAACACCAGACAATTGTGTCTCCTCTGGATTGTTGTCTGGCAATAATTCTTCATTCATTTCGCTCATGCTGCTTCCTCCTCTATTTTGTCGGTTTTCAACGTATCAATATCATCTTTTTCCACTTTCAAATTGGAAATAATAAACTCTTGACGATCAGGGGTGTTTTTTCCCATGTAAAATTCCAAAAGATCTTTGATGTGCATTTCTTTGCCAATGACCACAGGTTCCAAACGGATGTCTTTGCCAATGAAGTTCTTAAACTCATCCGGTGAAATTTCTCCTAATCCCTTGAATCGGGTAATTTCTGGCTTGGCTCCCAGTTTCTTGATGGCGTTCACACGTTCTACATCACTGTAACAATAAATGGTCTCTTTTTTATTGCGCACCCTGAAAAGAGGAGTTTGAAGGACATACAAGTGACCAGACTTGACCAAATCAGGGAAAAATTGAAGGAAGAAAGTAATCATCAGCAAACGGATGTGCATTCCATCCACATCGGCATCTGTAGAGATGACCACGTTGTTGTAGCGCAAACCTTCCAGACCATCCTCAATGTTTAATGCCGCTTGAAGCAAATTGAATTCTTCATTTTCGTAAACCACTTTCTTGGTCAAACCATAGGTGTTCAGGGGTTTTCCTTTTAATGAGAATACACTTTGCGTTTGCACATCACGTGCAATGGTGATGGAACCAGATGCCGAATCACCCTCAGTGATGAACAAGGTGGTCTCCCCTGCTCGATCACTTTTATCGCCCAAATGGACCTTACAATCCCGCAATTTGCGGTTGTGCAAATTGGCCTTTTTGGCGCGCTCTCTGGCCAATTTGGCAATCCCCGCCAATTCCTTGCGTTCCCGCTCGCTTTGAAGAATTTTCTTCAACAAGTTCTGGGTAAGCTCCGGATTCTTGTGCAGGAAATTGTCCAATTCCTTGGACAAGAATTCTTGTATAAATGCCTTGATGGATTTTCCATTGGGTTCAATTTCATTGGAACCCAATTTGGTTTTGGTTTGTGATTCGAACACAGGTTCAATCACCTTGACCGCCACTGCGGCCACAATACCGGCGCGAATGTCGACAGCTTCGTAGTCTTTTTTAAAGAAATCACGAATGACTTTGACATAAGCTTCGCGAAAAGCAGCCTGGTGCGTTCCACCTTGCGTGGTGTATTGACCATTGACAAAGCTGTAATATTCTTCCCCATAAGAATGGGTGTGGGTGATGGCCAATTCAATGTCGTTTCCTCTGATGTGAATGATCGGATACAAAGGATCCTCACTCATGTTGGCATTCAACAAGTCCTTCAAACCATTTTCAGATTTGTACTTCTGACCATTGAAGACAATGGTCAATCCCGAATTCAAATAACAATAATTCCAAAGAAGTTTTTCGACGTGCTGGATGCGAAATTGATAATTGTTAAAAATAGATGCATCCGGTATGAAAGTCATGGATGTTCCATCTTTGGCCGTTGACGGGGCTACTTTGTGGTCTTTGGTGATGGAACCTTTGTTAAACTCAGCCACTTTGATTTGTCCTTCACGAATGGATTCCACTTTGAAGAAAGAACTCAAAGCATTGACGGCTTTGGTACCCACACCATTCAAACCCACCGACTTTTTAAAAGCCCGGGAATCGTACTTACCACCAGTATTGATTTTTGAAACGCAATCGATCACTTTCCCCAAAGGAATACCACGGCCATAATCCCGAACGAAAACAGTATTGTCCTTGATACTTATCTCAACGGTTTTTCCATTTCCCATGACAAATTCATCGATGCTATTGTCCAAAATCTCTTTGAGCAAAACATAGATTCCATCATCATACGATGCACCATCTCCCAATTTACCAATGTACATTCCGGGACGCAATCGAATGTGCTCATGCCACTCTAACGACCGGATATTGTCTTCTGTATAACTTACATTCTCTGCCATCTTTTTTCGTTTGAACGAACCACGAAAGTATTGTGGTTATTGGGTTTCCTCATTCACAATCATTTTTTTTTATCAACATACTTCAATTGCTTTTATTTCGTTTCGATATTCGCTAACGGTACAAATCATGGAGCAGAACAAGCATTGGACGAGAGAAGAATTTCTAAAAAAGGCCTTATGGGGTTTGCCCTTGGTCTTTCTTGGATCGCATTGGTTGACCGCCTGTAAAAAGTATCCTTTGCCTGATAAAAATTTCAACGGTACCGTTGGGGTGATTGGCGCAGGAGTCGCAGGGTTGTATGCTGCTTATTTGCTCAAACAGCAAGGTTATTCCGTCAAAATATTGGAAGCCAGTGATCGGATTGGCGGTCGCGTTCATTCCATTTCCGACATTGCTGACCTGCCCATTGAGTGGGGAGCGTCTGTGATCAAAGGGCAAAATCACCTTTTGTATGCCTTGATGAAGAACAATGGATCACAGTTCCTTTCCGATGAAATTCAAGATTACGCGATTGTCAATGGTTATTGGACATCCAAGGCAGCCATGGCCGAGAATCCCGATGTGCAGCACTTGGACGAGATCATTGCTGGTTTGAAAACCTATGACGGCGCAGACATGAATGCCAATCTCTATGCAGAGAACCAAGGTATTTTTAATGGAACGCGCCACATTTGGAACGCTCGAATGGGAACACAGAATGGAGCAAGTACGGATTTAATGGGGATTGAAGGCATCGCCAATGCCATTCAACAATCCTCCAACGGTCCGGGCGATTTCTTCTTGAAAGATGGAAGTTTGGAAAGTACCCTTTTGTCTACCTTCAATGCCATCGATGTTACTTTGAATACCCCCATCGTTGCCGTTGATTACACTGGAGCACAAGTTAAATTGACCGATACCTCAGGGGGAACCCATCTTTTCGATAAGATCATTGTTACAGTCCCTGTCAGCATATTAAAGGACAGCATAGATTTCAGCCCTGCCCTACCCAGCAATGTACAGTCGAGCATCAATGCCTTGGGTATGCGACCCGGGATGGAAGTCCTGCTCACCTTTACCGAACCATTTTGGAATACAGATGCAGCCAGATTGCAGATGCCTGGTATTTGCCCGCAATTTGAAGTGCCGGGAACTGGAGGTCGTTCAGGAAGTAACCGATACCTCAAAGCACAATTGCATGGCACCTCCTACACCGAGGCCCAAGCATTGGGAGGTGAAAGCGCGATACAACAAGCGCTTTTGGATCAATTGGATAATTATTTTCCAGAAATACTCCCCTCTTCCAAATTTGTAGCAATGCATGTTCACGATTGGGGAGCACAACCCTACATCCAAGGTGTCGCATCATTTGCTCCTGTTGGAGCGGCCAATAGCCGATTGGGATTTAGTGAATCGAT
>CANEVR010000076.1 GCA_947442505.1 Flavobacteriales bacterium
CGCAAGCGCAGTAATCACGTTACGATCATTTTAGATAAAAAATAAGCAGTAAGCATGGGACAAAAGTGTAACCCAATAGGTAATCGTTTAGGTTTCATCAAAGGATGGGACAGCAATTGGTTTGGTGGTAATAACTATGCGGACCGTATCGTAGAAGACGATAAGATTCGCAAATATTTGATGGCTCGTCTTAAAAAGGCTTCAGTATCTAAAATCGTTATCGAGAGAACTTTGAAGTTGGTTACTGTAACCATCAACACAGCTCGTCCAGGAGTAATCATTGGAAAGGCCGGTACAGAAGTAGATAAGTTGAAAGAAGAGTTGAAGAAGTTGACTGGTAAGGATGTTCAAATAAACATCTTTGAGATCAAGCGTCCTGAGTTAGATGCGCGTTTGGTTGCAGATGGAATCTGCCGTCAAATCGAAGGTCGTATTTCTTACCGTCGTGCAACAAAGATGTCAATTGCATCTGCCATGAGAATGGGTGCTGAGGGAATCAAAGTAACCATTGCTGGTCGTGTAAACGGAGCTGAGATTGCTCGCTCTGAGTCTTACAAGGAGGGTCGTACACCATTGCATACTTTGCGCGCAGACATCGACTACCATCATGCTGAGGCTCATACCAGTTACGGACGAATTGGTGTTAAAGTATGGATTTGTCGTGGTGAAGTATACGGAAAACGCGATTTATCACCTAACTTTGGCGCCCCTCAACAAGGAGGAAATAGCAACAATAAGCGTGGAGGTTCACAGCAAGGCGGAAACGATCGTCGTGATAGCCGTGACAACCGTGATAGAAGAGGAGATCGCAAGAGCCGTTAATTAATTAAGAACTCGCTAAAAGAATTGAGAGATGTTACAACCAAAAAGAACCAAATACAGAAAACAGCAGAAAGGTAAGATCAAAGGGATTGCTTACAGAGGGTCTCAGCTGGCTTTCGGAAGCTTTGCGATCAAAACCTTGGATGAAGGCTTTATCACTTCCAGACAATTGGAAGCAGCGCGTGTGGCTTTGACCCGTTTCATGAAGCGTGAAGGTAAAGTGTGGATTAGAATTTTTCCAGACAAGCCAATCACTGCAAAGCCTGCTGAGGTTCGTATGGGTAAAGGTAAAGGAGCACCCGACCATTGGGTAGCAGTTATTAAGCCAGGAAGAATTTTGTTTGAAGCAGAAGGAGTTCCTTTGGCTACAGCACAAGAAGCGTTGCGTTTGGCAGCTCAAAAGTTGCCATGCAAAACAAAGTTCATCGTAAGACCCGATTATACTGAATAATAGAAGTTATGAAAGCCGCCGACTATAGAAACATGTCTGAAACTGATTTGTTGGTTCAAATCAGTGAAAGTGAAACCGCCTTGGCCAAAATGAAATTTGGACACCAAATTGCGGGGACAGAGAATCCAATGACCATCCGCAATAAGCGTCGTGAGATTGCTCGTATGAAAACAGTATTAACCGAATTGAAGAATAAATAATAAGCCGTGATGGAAAGAAATCTTCGTAAAGAACGTGTCGGGATCGTTACCAGCAACAAAATGGAAAAAAGCATTGTTGTGTCGGTAGAGACAAAAATTCGTCACCCGAAATATGGAAAGTTTGTGAAACACACAAAACGATTCATGGCGCATGATGAGAAGCAAGAGTGTGGTATCGGTGATACTGTAAAGATCATGGAAACACGCCCATTAAGCAAATTGAAGCGCTGGAGAATGGTGGAAATCATTGAAAAGGCGAAATAACGAAATAAGGAGATTGAGTCATGGTACAAAATGAATCACGCCTACGAGTGGCAGATAATAGTGGAGCACGCGAAGTATTGGTCATCCGTGTTTTAGGCGGTACGCGCCGCAGATACGCGTCATTGGGAGATCAAATCGTTGTAACGGTTAAAGATGCTCTTCCTTCTGGAAACGTCAAGAAGGGTGCTGTTACCAAAGCGGTAATAGTAAGAACCAAAAAAGAAGTAAGAAGACCAGACGGTAGTTACATCCGTTTTGATGACAATGCAGTTGTATTGTTGAACAACAATGGTGAAATGCGTGGTACCCGTATCTTTGGTCCGGTTGCTCGTGAACTTCGCGAAAAGGATTACATGAAAATCGTTTCATTGGCGCCAGAGGTGCTCTAAAACTTAAGTACGATGTTTAAACGTTTGAAAATAAAGAAAGGCGATATGGTAGTGGTAACTGCCGGCGATAACAAGGGCAAGCAAGGTCGTGTTATCGAAGTGAATCGCGAAAAGGACACGGTGATTGTGGAAGGTGTAAATTTGGTTACCCGTCACAAGAAGCCATCTGCTCAAAATCCACAGGGTGGAATTGAAAAGAAGGAAGCCGGTATCAATATCAGTAACGTGATGTTATTGGATGCAAATGGCAATGCCACAAGAGTAGGGCGTCGCAGAAATGAAAACGGAAAATTAGAACGTTATTCTAAAAAGTCAGGGGAGGCAATCAAATGAGCTACACACCAAGATTACGCAATAAGTACAAAGACGAAATCATTCCAGCGTTAAAAACGCGTTTCGAGTACAAGTCAGCTATGCAGGTTCCAAAGATTACTAAGATTTGTTTGAATCAAGGTATCGGAAAGGCAACAGCAGATAAGAAATTGGTTGATTCTGCTGTAGAGGAGATGACAATGATTGCTGGACAGAAAGCTGTTCCAACCATGTCAACCAAGGATATCTCTAACTTCAAATTGAGAAAAGGTGTTCCAATCGGTGCCAAAGTAACTTTGAGAGGTGATAAGATGTATGAATTCTTAGATCGTTTGATCGCAGTTTCTTTGCCCCGTACACGTGATTTCCGTGGAGTTAAGAATTCAGGTTTTGATGGCCATGGTAACTTTACTTTTGGAG
Source organism: Flavobacteriales bacterium (assembly GCA_947442505.1). GTDB lineage: Bacteria > Bacteroidota > Bacteroidia > Flavobacteriales_D > Sanyastnellaceae > CAMCTV01. Next base: position 2,859 of record CANEVR010000076.1, read on the forward strand.
TGAAAGAGCAAATCATCTTCCCAGAAATTGATTTGGATAAGATCAAAATGATCAATGGTATGGATATTACCCTGGTAACAACAGCCAAGACCAACGAGGAAGCCAAAGCATTGTTAGAAGGATTTGGTTTCCCATTACAGAAATAAAAATAAACGAGATATAAAGAATTACAATGGCTAAAGAATCAATGAAAGCCCGCGAGCGCAAGAGAATTGCACTTGTTGAAAAATACGCTGCAAAGCGTGAAGCTTTGAAAGAAGCAGGAGATTGGGATGCTTTGCAAAAGTTGCCCAAGAACAGCAGCAAGGTTCGCGTACACAATCGTTGTCAATTGACTGGACGCCCTCGTGGATACATGCGCCAATTCGGTCTCTGTCGTAACCAATTCCGTGAGTTAGCCTTGGAAGGAAGAATTCCCGGAGTGAAGAAAGCAAGTTGGTAATATAAATAAGAAGGACTAAGAAAATGAATACTGATCCAATAGCAGATTACTTGACCCGCATCCGCAACGCGCAGATGGCACGTCATAAAGTTGTGGAGATTCCAGCTTCAAACTTGAAGAAGGAAATAACCCGCATTCTTCATGAGGCAGGGTATATTTTGAATTACAAATTTGAAGAGGGTGTACCCGGGGTGATTAAAATTGCCTTGAAATACAACGCTAAGACCAAGCAGCCCGCTATCTCTAAGATTGACCGTATTTCCTCTCCAGGTTTGCGTAAATACGTTGGAGTAGATGAAATGCCGCGCGTTTTGAACGGTTTGGGAATCGCCGTGATGTCAACCCCTAAAGGTGTAATGACCGACAAGTTGGCCCGCAAAGAGAATGTTGGCGGAGAAGTATTGTGTTACGTTTATTAATATCAAAAGATCATGTCAAGAATAGGAAAATTACCCATCACCATTCCTGCCGGCGTTAACGTGACCATGAATAATGGCGTTGTTACCGTGAAAGGTCCAAAAGGAGAGCTTTCTCAGGAAATCACCGGAGCGGTGAGTGTGGATATTGCAGAAGGACAAATCGTGTTGACCCGTGCCAATGACCACAAAGATTCACGCTCTAAGCACGGATTGTATCGCGCTTTGATCAACAATATGATTGTTGGTGTCAATACAGGATGGAAGAAAAGTTTGGAGATGATCGGTGTTGGTTACCGTGCCAAAACAACCGGTCAACAGTTGGAGATGACACTAGGTTTCAGCCATCCCATTGTTTTTGAATTACCATCAGAAATAACAGTTTCTGCAAAAGCAGAAAAAGGGGAAAACCCATCCATCACTTTGGAGTCGTATGACAAACAATTGATTGGTCAAGTAGCTGCAAAGATTCGTTCATTGCGCGCCCCAGAACCATACAAAGGAAAAGGTGTTCGTTACGTTGGTGAATTTGTACGCAAGAAAGCGGGTAAATCAGCAGCTAAATAATAAAAGATTATGGCATTCACAAAAGAAGCAAGAAGAGCGAAAATTCGCGCACGTGTCCGCTCTACCGTTCAAGGTACAGCAGAGAGACCACGCTTGTCTGTATTCCGCAGCAACAAGCAGATTTACGCGCAGATCATTGACGACAATCAGGGAAAGACATTGGTGTCTGCAGGTTCTGCCTACATCAAGGAATCTCAGAGCATGCCTAAGATTGATCAAGCCAAAGTAGTAGGTAAGGCAATTGCCGAGCGCGCTATGGCAGCTGGAATCCAATCAGTGGTGTTTGATCGTGGAGGATATTTGTATCACGGAAGAGTTAAATCATTGGCCGAGGCTGCTCGTGAAGCAGGGCTTAAATTCTGATAAAAATGGCAGAGGTAAAAAATGTTCGCTCTAGCGAAACAGAATTGAAAGACAAATTGGTTGCGGTAAATCGCGTAACCAAGGTAACCAAGGGAGGTCGTACCTTCGGATTTGCAGCCATTGTTGTGGTTGGAAATGAGAATGGTGTAGTAGGACATGGCTTGGGTAAGTCTAAAGAAGTTGCAGAAGCGGTGACCAAAGCCATCGAGGATGCTAAGAAGAATTTGATCAAAGTGCCTATTCATCACGGAACTATTCCTCATGAGCACTCTGGTAAGTTTGGTGGCGCTCGCGTTTTCATCAAGCCTGCTTCTCATGGTACTGGTGTTATCGCCGGTGGTGCGATGCGCGCAGTGTTGGAATCAGCTGGTGTAACCGACGTATTGGCCAAATCAAAAGGTTCTTCAAACCCACACAACGTAGTGAAAGCTACTTTGAATGCCCTTGCTGGTCTTCGTGATCCAAAGGAAATTGCTCGCATGCGTGGTATTACATTGGATAAAGTGTTCAACGGTTAATATATAAAGAAATGGCTAAAGTTGTTATTACACAGATTAGAAGCGCTATTGATTATCCAAAGCGTCAAAAAGAAACCATCAAAGCGTTGGGCATTAAAAAGTTGCACGTTTCTGTAGAAAAGGATTTGTCTCCCAATATCGAGGGTATGATCCGTGCGGTGACTCACCTTTTGAAAGTTGAATACAAATAATATTTATTCGCATTACAATGAAATTAAATACACTTAAACCTGCTGAAGGTTCAGTAAAAAATAGAAAGCGCATCGGTCGTGGTGAAGGTTCTGGTCATGGTGGAACATCTACACGTGGTCACAAAGGTGCCGGATCTCGTTCAGGTAACAAGCGCAAGATTGGTTTTGAAGGTGGTCAGATGCCTTTGCAACGTCGCTTACCAAAGTATGGTTTCCGCAATTTCAACCGCGTAGAATACAAAGGAATCAATTTGGATACTTTGTCTATGTTGGCTGAGAAATTCAACCTTACTGAAGTTACCCACGATATCTTGGTTCAAAATGGTATTTGCTCTAAGAATGAGTTGGTGAAGATTTTGGGTCGTGGTGAGTTGAAAGGTAAAATGAATGTTTCCGCTCATGGTTTCTCTGCAACAGCAAAAGCAGCCATTGAAAGCAACGGAGGGGTAGTAACTGTTCTTTAATCAGAATTATGAAAGGCTTTATTCAAAAAATCAAGGATATTTGGAATCACGATGAGTTGAGACACAAAATAGGGTATACTCTGTTGTTGCTCTTGATTTATCGCGTGGGTTCCTTTATCGTTCTTCCCGGTGTAGACTCTGCCAAATTAGATGCAGGTGCACAAGGTGGTTTGTTGGGATTCTTGGGTTTATTCACTGGAGGAGCTTTCTCTCGTGTTTCTATCTTTGCCCTAGGAGTAATGCCTTACATTTCAGCATCCATTATCATTCAATTATTGGGATTGGCAGTACCTTCTATCCAGAAAATGCAGAAAGAAGGTGAATCTGGTCGCAAAAAGTTGAATCAATGGACCAGAACTTTGACCATTGCCATTGGCTTGGTTCAAGCTCCTGGTTATGTTGCCCAATATGTACCATCAAATGCTCATCCAGCAGGTTCATTGTGGTTGGTGTCTGCCGTCATTATCTTGACTTGTAGTACACTTTTTGTAATGTGGTTGGGTGAAAGAATTACTGACAAGGGCATCGGAAACGGTACATCATTGATTATCATGACAGGTATCATTTCTGATATTCCCCGTGGTTTATTTGCCGAGTTTGCTGCTCAAACGCCTTTCTTCTTTTTGATTGAAATGGCTACTTTGGTAGTGATCATTGGTGCAACCATTGGCATCATACAAGCAGTGCGTAGAATTCCTGTTCAAATGGCCCGTTTGAGTGCTGGTTCAGCGGCTGGTATGCCACAGGGTGAGGCAGCTCGCTCTTTCATTCCTTTGCGTGTGAATTCAGCAGGTGTAATGCCGATCATTTTCGCACAAGCCATCATGTTCATTCCTTTGTATCTTCAAAACACAGAGTCATTCCGCGACAACGCCGTTTTGGCTAGTTTAACGAGGATTGATGGAGTGGGATATAATGTGTTGTTGTTTGTTACAATTATTCTGTTCACCTTCTTCTATACGGCCATCGTTACCAATCCTACACAGATTGCTGATGACTTGAAAAGAAACGGTAATTTTGTACCTGGTGTTAAGCCTGGAAAAGACACGGCAGAATTTATTGATAGAGTTTTGTCCAATATTACCCTTCCTGGTGGTATATTTGTCGGCCTTATTGCAATCTTACCATCTATTTTGATGATGTTGGGATTGGCAAAGGCGCAACAATTTGCACAATTCTTCGGAGGAACGTCTCTGTTGATCACTGTGGGAGTTATGTTGGATTTGTTACAACAGATTGAGAGTCACCTGTTGTCTCGTCACTATGATGGATTGATGAAATCTGGTCGTGTGAGAGGACGCAATACAGGTGGTGCTGCTGCTGTCAGCACAGGTTATACTGTCTAACAGTGACGAGGGGGGCGAAACCGGTTGTAAAAACCGAGGATGAGATTGAGCTCATCCGCATTAGTTCTTTGCTTATTGGAAAAACACAAGCGATGTTGGCGTCGCACATACGTCCGGGAGTGTCTACTGCGGAGTTGGATAAGTTGGTACATGATTTTATCAAGGATCATGGAGCTTATCCCGGCTTCTTAGGATACAATGACTTTCCCAACAGTATATGCGCCAGTGTCAATTCAGCTGTTGTTCATGGTATTCCGAACAGAGATCCTTTGCAAGAGGGGGATATTGTTTCAGTGGATATCGGAGTGGTAAAGGATGGTTATTGGGGAGATTCAGCCTTTACATTTGGAGTAGGTGAGATTGCACCAGAAGTGATTAAATTGCTTCGAGTAACCCGAGAATGTTTGGATTTGGCCATTGCTAAGGCGGTGGCTGGAAACAGAATCGGGGACATTGGAAATGCAGTCCAAACCCACGCGGAAGATAATGGTTTTGGAGTAGTGAGAGAATTGGTTGGTCACGGAGTTGGAATAAACTTACATGAAGCACCAGAGGTTCCCAACTACGGCAGAAAGGGAAGTGGACCGGTATTGCAGGAAGGATGGGTATTGGCCATCGAACCCATGATTAATTTGGGAACGAGAAACGTAAGGCAATTGAAAGACGGATGGACCATCCAAACAACAGACGGCAAACCCAGTGCGCATTTTGAGCATACCGTAGTAGTGAGAAAAAACAACGCAGAAGTGTTATCCAGTTTCAAAGAAGTAGATTTGGTATTAAATAACAATAAATAAGGGCTAGCCCCGAAGAGGAAAAGAAAAATGGCGAAACAATCATCGATCGAACTAGATGGCGTAATTGTAGAGGCTTTGTCCAATGCAATGTTTCGTGTAGAGTTGGAGAATGGGCATGTTATTATTGCACACATATCAGGTAAGATGCGGATGCACTACATCCGAATATTACCAGGAGATAAAGTAAAGGTGGAGATGTCCCCTTACGATTTGACAAAAGGAAGAATTAGTTTTAGATACAAATAAGTAATTTAGAAAGTATGAAAGTAAGAGCCTCTATCAAGAAGCGTTCGGCAGAATGTAAGATTGTTCGCCGGAAAGGGAAGTTGTATGTAATCAACAAGAAGAACCCCAAGTATAAACAAAGACAAGGATAAACCCCAATTGGGATATAACTAATATCAGAAAATGGCAAGGATTGCAGGTATCGATTTACCACGTAACAAAAGAGGAGAAATAGGTTTGACCTATATCTACGGTGTTGGTCGTAGCACAGCGCGTCGCATTTTAAGTGCAAGCGAAATCGACTTCAACAAGAAAGTATCAGAATGGAATGACGACGATTTGTCAAAAATCCGTGGTTTCATCACCGAGGAGATTAAAGTTGAAGGCGCATTGCGTTCAGAGGTTCAAATGAACATCAAGCGTTTAATGGACATCGGTTGCTACCGTGGTATCCGTCACCGTTTGGGTCTTCCATTGCGTGGCCAGTCTACCAAGAACAACTCTCGTACTCGTAAGGGTAAGCGTAAGACAGTTGCGAACAAGAAAAAAGCGGTTAAATAATCAATAGCACCATAGATACGAATCATGGCTAAAGTAGAAAAAAAGAAAAAGAAAAACGTTGTTGTAGAAGCAGTGGGACAATGCCACGTGCAATCTACTTTCAACAACATCATTATCAGCTTGACCAACAACAGTGGTCAGGTGATTTCATGGTCATCTGCTGGTAAGATGGGTTTCAGAGGATCAAAGAAGAACACACCTTATGCTGCTCAAATGGCAGCTGAGCAATGCGGTAAAGAAGCATTTGATTTGGGTCTTCGCAAGGTGAAAGTATTTGTAAAAGGACCTGGAGCTGGACGTGAGTCAGCCATCCGTACCATCCACACTGTTGGTATCGAGGTGACAGAAATCGTGGATACAACTCCACTTCCTCACAACGGATGTCGTCCTCCTAAAGCACGTCGTATCTAATTAATTGAACTAAGAAAATGGCAAGATATATTGGACCCAAAACAAAGATTGCACGTAAGTTTCGTGAGGCAATCTATGGCCCTGATAAAGGTTTAGAAAAGCGTAATTACCCACCCGGACAACACGGTCCTAACAAGCGCCGTGCAAAGCAGTCTGAGTACGCAATTCAGTTGGCTGAAAAGCAAAAAGCAAAGTATACTTATGGTATTTTGGAGAAGCAATTTGAAAACCTTTACAAGAAGGCTTCAGCTCGTCCAGGTGTAACCGGTGAGATTTTGTTGACTTTGTGTGAGTCTCGTTTGGATAACGTTGTTTATCGTTTGGGAATTGCACCTACTCGCTCTGGCGCTCGTCAGTTGGTGGGTCACAGTCACATCACGGTTAATGGTCATGTTGTGAATATCGCTTCTTATTTGTTGCGTGCTGGCGATCGTATCGCTGTGCGTGAGAAATCAAAGTCTTTGCAGTCTATCGTAATGTCTTTGTCTAACCGTCAAAAATTTGATTGGTTGGATTGGAACGATGCTGAGAAAGCAGGAGTGTATATCAAGCATCCAGAGCGCGTTCAAATCCCTGAGAACATCAGAGAGCAGTTGATCGTCGAATTGTATTCTAAGTAATCTATAAACTAAAACATTTAAGAATGGCCATTATTGATTTCGTAAAACCAGACAAAGTAATCATGCTTGAAAGCAATGATTTCACTGGTTCATTCGAATTTCGTCCGTTGGAACCCGGATTCGGAATTACCATCGGAAACGCGTTGCGCCGCATTTTGCTTTCCTCTTTGGAAGGCTTTGCCATCACTTCAATCAAAATTGAAGGTGTGGACCACGAATTCTCAACCATCAAAGGCGTTGTTGAAGATATCACTGAAATCATTTTGAATTTAAAGCAAGTTCGTTTTAAATGTCAAATTGATGGTACTGACTACGAAAAGTTCTCTATCACTATTGGTGGTCAAGATCAATTCAAAGCCGGTGAAATCGGTAACTTTACCACAGCGTTCCAAGTTTTAAACCCAGATTTAGTGGTTTGCAACATGGACCCAAAGGTGAAAATCAAAATGGATTTGGTTATTCAAAAGGGTCGTGGATACCGTCCAGCTGAAGAGAACAAAACCAGCAGCGCTCCTGTTGGAACAATCTTCATCGATAGCATCTTTACCCCAATGCGTAACGTGAAGTTCAGTATTGAGAATTTCCGCGTGGAGCAAAAGACTGACTATGAGAAGTTGATTCTTGAAATCCAAGGTGATGGATCTATCACGCCAAAGAACGCTTTACAAGAAGCCGCTAAGATTTTGATTCACCACTTTATGTTGTTCAGTGATGAGCGCATTACATTGGAAACCGAAATCAAGCGTGAGTCTGAAGAGTTTGATGAGAGCAGCTTGCACATGCGTCAATTGTTGAAGACCAAATTGGTTGACATGGATTTGAGCGTACGTGCTTTGAATTGCTTGAAAGCAGCTGATATCGATACTTTGGGAGACTTGGTTTCATTCAATAAAAACGACTTGTTGAAGTTTAGAAACTTCGGTAAGAAGTCCTTGAC
>CANEVR010000077.1 GCA_947442505.1 Flavobacteriales bacterium
AGTTAATCCCACCATCAGATTGAATTGCAAAGCAGAATACGCATTTGGTTTTCCAGCCTATCTCAACTCCATTTTTTACAACCTCTTAGCCAATGCGCTGAAGTATCGACAGCCCGATAGACCCCTAGTTATTGATATTTCCACACATACGGATATGACCGATGTTCACATTGTTTTCAAAGACAACGGAAGAGGTTTAAATACAACAAAATCTGATGATAAAATTTTTGGTCTATATTCAAGATTTCACAAAGAAATAGAAGGCAAAGGGCTCGGGTTATTTATTACCAAACAGCAAATAGAATTCATGGGGGGTAACATATTTGCCGAGGGTAAAGAAAATGAAGGGTTAACCATTCACATTCAACTTCCTAAAATGTAAGCATCATGATCATCATCATAGACGACGATCCCATCAGCAGCAAAATTGCTGCACTTTCAATCAAAAAGGGAATCCCGGAAGAACAATGCATTATTTTCAACAACCCTGAAGTTGCATTAAAAGACATCGAAGAACTTAAAATTGCACAACCACTCCTCAACCCTCTTTTACTCATTGACATCAATATGCCTGAAATGACGGGTTGGGAATTCATTGAAGCGCTCAACATCCTAATCCCCGAATCAGAAAATCGATACCTTGGAATGATTCTTTCTTCCTCTGTGGACCCCGCTGATATTGACAAAGCCAAGAGCTATCAACGCATTATTCAGTTTTTAACCAAACCTTTCACCCTGGAAACAACCCAACTGCTCAGAGAATTTCTTGTCTGACCCGAGTGTCTCGATAGACCAAATAGGAAACGGCTACCCAAAAAGGAACCGCAATTTTATCCGAATCCAAAAAATTATTCAAAAAACCATGGGCAAAGTAGGTCACTATGCCCAGAAAAAGTCCCATTACTACAAGTCTTTCCTCATAGTCCGTGGTACCTCTAAAAACCCTAAAACCCATGAACATAACCAACAAAACAAAGGCTATGTACACCAACATACCCACCAAACCTTGCTCAGATAATGGTCCTAAAAATTCAGAATGTGCATTTCCACCATCTCCACGATTGGTACTGATGATGGTCTTGTCCTGCGCCCGCTGAAATGGGGCATAGACAAATTGATACATTCCCGGTCCCCATCCTACAATTGGACGTTCATCAAACATGGCCATGGCACAATTCCATCGGTTTAGGCGCTCCAAATTGGATGCATCTGATGAGACGTTTGAAATCGATTTGATGTGATCGTCCATTTTATCCGAACTCTCCTTTTTGTTTCGATTCAATGAAATTTGAATATCATCCCAATAAACAGTGGTCAACGAACCAATCACCAATCCTGAAAACAACATCCACTTGAATGGAACTTTCATCAACATCAGTACCCCCACCCCAGCGGCAAACACCACTGATAGCCATGCCGCACGCGTGTAGGACAAAATCAAGCCGATGGTTAAAATAAGACTGCCTGTAATGTAGAAAAAACGCAACAATGGATTGTGTCTTTTTGAAAACAACTGCAACACAACAAAAGGAAAAACCAACGCCAAGGCCGCGCCATATACTGTGTGATCTTTGAACAATGGCTCCATCACCCAATGTGCTGAATCTTTGTCAAATCCATGCATAGAGTGCCTAATGATGGTGTATACGATGGCTAAAATTAAGGTCATAAAATACAACCGATACATCTTTTCAGGAGCAATGCGCTTCTCAAAAAGAGGGACCAACAACAAAAAACAAGGAACTATGTACCATGCTCTTGCGATGATGTATTTGAAAGAAACCAAAGGGTCCTCACTGGTCATGGTGGTAATCAACATCCAAGAAAAATAAATGGCTCCCCACCATAGCAAAGGATGCTTAAAATACAACTTTCTTCCCAATGCAAATTGCCATAAAGCCAATAAAAACAATCCCATCAAAAGCAATTCTGTTGGAATAATCAAACCTATTCCATCTATATCCAACTCAGACAAATCAATGCTCAGTGGCGTAACCAAGGCAATCATGTAGAACGTCCAATGCATTCTAAAAATGGTCATGATCACCACCATGCCCAACGCCGGGATAAGAGCCAGATAAAAAAATTCAAAATAAAAGGAAAAAAATAGACATAGGGCATACAACAAGCCCACCATCAAAACCTTCCTTTGCATCGCGGTTTGCAACATGGACTATATCTTTCCTTGCATCTTGATGCTCTGCCAATAGTTCATGACCAAAATGACAAAAACACCAAAAATCAAAGCTGATATGGTTGAAACAGCCACAATCAACCAACGAATCGGATAAGACTTCTTGTCCGCCTCCGCCGCACTGTCCAAGATAAATTTCGCAGGCAAATCCGATTCAATGTCAATCTTCATCAACTCATGGCGCTTGCGCAAAATGTCCAACTTCTCATGTGCGGCTTCAATGTCCAAATCCAATTTGTTAAAGGCGGTACCATACTTGGACAAACGGTCCATCTCTGCTTTGATTTCCTTAGCCCTGTCTGGATGCCCTTTTGAAATAGAGGAACTGTAATCCTTCATCAAAGCCTCAATCTGGTCTTTGTAGTCATAAACACCAAATTTCCTCAATGCAGTCATGCTATCCTCCATTGATTTAAGCTCACTCTCCTGAAAACGCAAAGTGGCCTCTGCATAGTTAAAGGCATCTCTGGCTCGATCACTACGCATTCTATTGCTCACAGAATCCGTGTACTCTGCAATGGCATTGGCCATTAGCATAGCCCGCTTGGGATCTGCGTCATACACTTCTATTTCAATTCCGCCAAACTTGGTCAAACTAGCACTTACATTCTTGTTGTACTCTTTGCCAATCAACGTATTGGCGCCAGGATCAGATTTGGGAATTTCATAAACCGTCCAAAGATCAAAACGATCAATGACCTTGGTTTTGATTTGATCAGAGTTGATCACCTGCATCAAGCGCTCAGCATCCTCTTCCTCACCGTAAGCCAAAACATCCTCCTTCTTTTGCTCTTCCAACATCTGCTCACCAAAAGAGTGCTGCTGCGTGGCAAACAATACAACAGTACTTTTGTATTTCTCTTGAATCATCAAAGAAACCACTGCAGACAAAACAGCTGCAACCAAACCAATGATCATCAAGGGTTTTCTGTTCTGTAAAATCAATAAAATCAAATTCTCCGATGACTCCGGTTGTTGGTTCTTTTCCATCTTTTTCAATTAACGAGGCACGACAAAACGAAAAAAAAAACGATTTATTTCGCGGTGCAATTTTAGACCAATTACCTGAATTTTGAAGCTTCTTAGTAAGCAAAAGGTAGTTTTGAGCAAATAAATCTTGAAAATTCTAATTTTTATCTTTCTTTAAACAAGGGCGATGCTTACATTTGCAACCAAATTTTTTACGTCTAATTATGTCGCAAATCAACGGTAAAGTAGCACAGGTAATTGGTCCCGTAGTGGACGTTACCTTTCCTGCAGGTCAAAAACTTCCCAATATCCTAGACGCCATGGTGGCCAAGCGCCCCGATGGTTCTGATTTGATTTTAGAGTGCCAACGCCACATTGGTGAAGACACTGTCCGCGCTATCGCTATGGATGCCACTGAAGGTATTCAACGCGGCGCTGAGGTTATTGCGATGGGTCAAGCCATCACCATGCCTACAGGAGACCAAATCAAGGGTCGTCTATTTAACGTTGTTGGAACTGCCATCGACGGTATTGGAGAAGTGAACAAAGAAGGTGGATATCCTATTCACCGCAGCGCTCCTCGTTATGAGGATTTGACCACCTCTGCAGAAATCCTTTTCACAGGTATCAAAGTTATTGACTTGATTGAGCCATACTCCAAGGGGGGTAAAATTGGATTGTTCGGTGGAGCGGGAGTAGGAAAAACGGTATTGATCATGGAGTTGATCAACAACATCGCAAAAGCATACGAAGGTTTGTCTGTATTTGCTGGTGTCGGTGAAAGAACCCGTGAAGGAAATGACTTGTTGCGCGAGATGATTGAGTCTGGCGTTATCAAATATGGTAAAGAGTTTGTTCACGGTATGGAACAAGGAGACTGGGATGTGTCCAAGGTAGACAAAGTAGAATTGGCAAAAAGCCAAGCCACTTTGGTTTTTGGTCAGATGAATGAGCCCCCCGGAGCACGTGCTCGTGTGGCTTTGTCTGGCTTGACTGTTGCTGAATACTTCCGTGATGGGGATGAGCAGTCTGGTGGTCGTGATATCTTGTTCTTCATTGACAACATCTTCCGTTTTACCCAAGCCGGTTCTGAGGTATCTGCATTGTTGGGTCGTATGCCATCAGCCGTAGGTTACCAACCAACATTGGCTACTGAAATGGGTGCGATGCAAGAGCGTATCTCTTCTACAAAGCGTGGTTCTATCACTTCTGTGCAGGCGGTTTACGTTCCTGCGGATGACTTGACGGATCCAGCGCCTGCTACAACATTTGCTCACTTGGATGCCACTACAGTATTGAGCCGTAAAATTGCTGAGTTGGGTATCTACCCTGCTGTAGATCCATTGGATTCTACTTCTCGTATCTTGACTCCACAAATTGTTGGTGATGAGCATTACACTTGTGCTCAGCGTGTAAAGAACATTCTTCAGCGTTACAAAGAATTGCAAGACATCATCGCCATCTTGGGTATGGACGAATTGTCTGAAGAGGATAAATTGTCAGTATACCGCGCTCGTAAAGTGCAGCGTTTCTTGTCTCAACCTTTCCACGTGGCTGAGCAGTTCACTGGTATCCCCGGTGTATTGGTTCCCATCGAGGAAACCATCAAAGGATTTAACATGATCCTTGAAGGTGCTTGCGATGAGTATCCAGAAGCGGCTTTCAACTTGAAAGGTACTATTGAGGAAGCCATTGAGGCCGGTAAGAAAATGTTGGCTGAATCAAGCAAAGCGTAATCATCATGCAGATCGAAATCATCACCCCCGATTCCATACTTTTCCAAGGAGAGGCTACCTACGTGTTCCTTCCCGGAAGCGATGGAAGTTTGGGCGTCATGAACAACCATGCTCCACTGATTTCTAGCCTTAAAAAAGGCACTTTGCGTGTTCAAGTCACCAATGGTAAGGAAATGAAATTTGAAGTGAATGGCGGAACTGTAGAAGTTCTGAATAATAAAGTGGTTGTTTTAGCAGAGTAAGCTGAACCAAATTCAATAGTGAAAATAGCGTCCATTGGCGCTATTTTTTTTGTTCAAGATTAAAAGTCAATGGAAAGATCGTCCCATTTGAGGGAAATGATTCTCCAAACTTAGTCGAACAAAAAAGGCCACTTTTCAGTGGCCTTTTCTAATCAATCAAATATTCAAGTGCATTACTCTTTTGGAGCTTCCTGAGGAGCAACCTCTTCTTTCTTCTTGGGAGTCAATGAGGGCAACGCGGTACACAAGGTTGCATCAGCCGCTTGCATTTCCTTCTCAGCCAACATCTCATTGGCACGCTTGTGTGCTCCATCTAATGTCAATACAATGCTCCATGCGGCTTTGGCACAGACATCATCATTGTTTCTAGCATAAAACACACCCAAGTAATCATACGCCTCTGCCAATCCCTTCTTGCTCTTCTCTATCGTTCCTGGGATGTTCACTTCTGCTTCCACAATGCGGGTAATGTATCTCTCGAAATGGGGTTTACCCAATCCTTTGAAATCATCTGCCACTTCCATACGGTTGTTGGCTTTTGCACGCATCAAAGTAGCTTCAAAATACTGTTCTTCCACTGTAGCAAAAACAGAATCGGCTCTCATGTAATTCTTAGACAAATACAAGTTCTGCGCCCAGTTGAAATAATCCAATGGCTTTCCACCGAATCGCTTGATTTTCTTTTCTGTCCACATCGCAACTTTATCAAACTTCTTTGCCTTCTTGTACAACTCAATGATATCGTCATAACCAGACTTATAAGCGGTATCCACTTCCATTCCTTTGGCAATCATTGCAATTCCCAAGCTATCTTGACCTAAAGCGTTCAACAATTTTCCTTTTACTGCATAGTCAGCTCCTGTGATATACTTCTTATCCTGAACCTTTGAAAAGAAAGAATCTATATTCTCCAAACCTTTGGAATAGTCACCAGTTTCCAAACATGTGTAAGCCAATACGCGATACATAACCGCATTGTTGGGATTACAAGGCAATGTGCGCTCCAACTCAGCCATGGCCTTAGCAAAATCTTTTGCCAAGAACAAGAATGTAGCATAACGCTGTGAAGCACTACAACTGTTGTTCAATTTCAAATAAGACTCATAAGCTTCAACAGCTTGGCTAAAGCGTTGAGCTGATTTCAACAACTCCGCTTTTTCACGATAAGCCGGAGCAAAGTTGGGCTCAATCTTGATGGCTTCATTGTAAAACTCCAAGGCCTTGTCCCAGTTCTCCACTTGCTTATACAATATCCCTTTCTTTAAAACGGCAATCACATTCAATGGATCAATGGTCATGGCCTTGTTGTATTGCTCAATGGCTTTACTCAAATTGCTGGCCTCTATCCCTGATGCATACTTGCGTGCAGCATCTTCATAATCTCCCCAAACCACAAACAAATCTCGGTTCTTTGGATTGCGCTTCAACACTTCATTCAATGCGACATTGGCCTTGGTCAAATCTTCCTTTCTTCCGTAAGCGCTATAAACTGAGGCAACACCCAATAAAGCCTCCTGTGCCGATTCCTTGCTTAACTTCACTTTTTTCTCCATCACCTGTGTATTGGCGTAAGTCAACTTGGTGTCCATTCCAATCACATCCTTTTTCCAACCCAAAACTCCAGCAGCTCCAATGTGGTTCATAGGATTACCGTCCATAATACGCGCACCCTTCTCAAACATCATCATCGCGCTATCCATCTTCTCTACAACCAATGAGGCATTGTCTGCCTCATTCAAAGCCCATTTCATGTAGTTGTCTCCTGTTTGATAATATATGGTGGACAACTTCAATGCAGCCTCAGGTTCTTGTCTGCCCATGGCCGCATTGCCAAATCCTATCAATTTCAAATACTCACTTGAAGCCTTTTCAAATTGCTCATTGCGCTTCAATAACGCTGCTGACTCTATGGTCTGCGCATTCACTTTCACAACCATGGCGAACAACACCGCCATCATCGTACCCAACTTAATCCTGTAATTCATAACACTTATTGTTTGATTTTAATTGTTCTAACTGGAGCCTTGGCAGCCACCATTCCCATCTTGTGGATGATCAACTGGCCCTTCTCTCCTGCAAGGTGAGAAACAAAGCCTGTGCCAAGGGTTTCTTTTAAACCGGTTCTTATTGCATATACATCCCTGCGGTATGGATAAGACTGATCAAAAATATACGCTTGATATGGTTTCCGTGCGTATTTAGCTTGCTTTTGATTGTTGTCATCTATAACACCAACAACATTTATTTTTTCAAGGAATGATAAGGATGTTGAGTCATCACGATCACTTATCCAAGATACACTAATCACCCCTATAGCCTCTGGGTGTGATGCAACATACTCTATGACTTCTTGATTGCTTTCTGTAGCAAAAAAGTTTTCAGGTATTGGAGCATTGCGCAAAAACTCTTCACGTATGAAACGTGCATTGCAAGATGCTTTGTTATCCAATACAACATTGATTGGTGCATTCTTCCCTTTCAATTCTGACCAATTCTTCACTTCGCCCGTCATGATGGACTTTACTTGATTCGTGGTTAACACGGTATCTTTATTGGAGGGATGAATGATAAAGGCCACTCCATCCACTGCAATTCTGACCATCTCTGGAAAGCGCTTTTTTGCTTCAAACATTTTCAATTCCTCATCGGTCAATCTTCTGTTGATCACAGCTGCTTGAATGCTGTCTTTCAACAATAAATTGATGACTTCTGTTTCAGGCAAGTATTGGGCTTTGACATGCGCATTGCTATAGAATTCTTCAAAGACCTCAATCTGAGACTCCATCATCAATTGATAGGAAACATCAACACCCAATTTCAAATTGCCTGCAGATATGGACTCCTTGGTGCGATCATAATTTCCGCAACCCATTGCCACTAAGACCAAAACCGCTCCTACAATATTCTTCATTCGTTTATTTTTTTATCAGTCTTCTGGCTCTGATGATGGTGTAAGATAAAACAACAACTACAAATGCATACCGATACCATCCTGTTACGACATCATCCATCAGTGGAGTGGCAAGTACCAATACCAACATAAACATCATCATTGCAATGGTTATTATGGCCAAGATAGAAGAGAAGTTTAGCTTTCCTTTCAACATGCGGTGCAAAGATACATTGTATGCGCAATACAAATGAAAAAAGGGGCTTGCGCCCCTTTAAGATTATTTCAAAGAGAATCGCATCGGGATGGTCATTCTCAGACGAACCGAATTACCATTCATCTTGGCTGGAACAAATTTCTTTTTCAGCTTGTTCACTGCAGTAATTGCGGCTTTATTGAAACCAGGTCCTTCTTCTACTCCACGTAATACAGTCACATTGGAAACGGAACCATCTGCTTCAACCACAAAGTTCACATAAACAGTTCCCTCGATTTGGTTGTTCTTCTCCATTTCTGGATAAACGATATTGCTCAACAACTCAGCATACATGGCTTCCTCTCCACCAGGATAAGTTGCCTTTTCCTCAGCAAAGTCAAATACTTTGGCAGGGGCTGTATTCAAATCGACAGGCGTATAAGTATTCTCTGTAGGGATGATCAAACCATCTTCACCTTCAGTTGTCTCCGTTGAGATGTTTTTACGATCCAAATCTGTATCAGCGGGGGGTGGGTTTTCCACTTCCTCGGTGGTTACATCAATGGTGGTAAATTGAATCTGACGGATCTTGGGTGGGGGTGGGGGTGGCGGGGGTGGCGGGGGTGGGGGTGGCGGTTCATTGGGATCCGTTGGAGGAGGCGTCATCATCTCTGCTGACATCTCAACCTCAAAGGCATCCTCACCCGCACCGTCACCTCTTAAAAACTTGGGAGACAAAGCTACTGCCGTCGCAAAGCCTATGGTTGAAAATACGGCGATTGCCAAATATTTACCATAATTTCTGCGGATGGAGTAAGCACCATACAAATGGTTCTTGTTCTCAAAGACCAAGTCATTGCGATCACGGCTGAACAAACTGTTCCAACCTGATTCAAAGCTCAACACTACTATCACAAGAGCGAAGAGACCGAGGGCTAGTATTGTATCCATATTCTCAGTTTTTTAGGTCTGTACCGATTACTTCTTTATTCGTTCGAATTATCTGAAGATTTTTTCAAACCCAGTTCATCTACTCTTTTCTCGAGAGAAGCTTGCTCTTGTTTATCCATATCAAGAATGGCACGCTTTCTCACGTTGCAGATATTCAATTCATCCATTGAATTCACAACGTTTCTCCACTTGCTTTTATCCATGGTCTTGATAATAACGAAAGGCGCTTTCTCATCGTTTACAATCTGTCCATAAGCATCTTTGAATTGTGCCTCGTAATCTTCCTTGCTCAATCCTTTGCTGTTCAAGTCTGTTTGCAATTCAAATACACGCTCATTGATGGAGCGATTCTTCTTCAAAAGCACTTTTCTAAATCCATCTTTTGAAAAATCAGTTTTCTGCAATACTGTTGTGTCGGGATCAAACTTTCCGTGATAAATAAACACGTGGTCATCTCCTTCACCAATCAACAGTGTAGTGGCCAATTCATCGGCCAATTTGGTTTTCTCATCGTTGTCCTTTACTTCCTTGGGATAGATAATCTCCAAGGTTTTGGGCTTGCTCAATGAGGTAGCCAAGATGAAGAAGGTCAGGAGCAAAAACGCCAAATCCACCATTGGGGTCATGTCCATATGGACGTGCCCTTTCTTGGGACGTTTTTTTCCGCCTTTTTCATTTCCACCACCTTGTATTATTTCTGCCATAATACTATTGTTACTCGCTTTCAGCCGCAATATCAACTCCGGCTTCGAGCGTGGTTACCATGTTAAATTGAAAAATATTTTTCTCTCTGAAAATGTCAATGACCTTCTCAATCTTCTCATAATCGGTGCTTCCGTCTGCTTTGATGGCATAACGCAAACCCTGCTCCCCGCGCAAATCGTCATCACTGATTCCCTTTTTCTGGGCATCTGTCATGTAGGCCTCGTAACCTTCTTGAATCCAATCCGCCAATTCATTCTTCAATGAATCCACAGGAATTCCTTTGGTTAGCTCATCCATCTTAGCCCTTTTGGACTCATCTGCATTCAGGTAATTGGAAAGATTGGCCAAGTCCATTCCAAACATACCCATAACGGAGAAACGCTTGGCTTGATCTTCAGAAACCTTGAGTTCAGGATGTCTTTCGATCATTCCTTTCAACATTTCTTTGCGAACATCTTTTCCATGAATATCAAAGAATACTCGACCATCTTGGTCAATGGTAACCAACATGATTTTTTCTGGAAGCAAAAGCTCGGAAGTAGAAGACGGCGTGTCTACCAATACGGGTTCGTTTGGACGAAACTTAGCTGTAAGAATAAAGAAGGTCACCAACAAGAAGCCCAAATCCACCATGGGAGTCATGTCCAGGCTGGGGGCGCTTTTTGGCATTTTTGGTTTTGGCATAAACTG
>CANEVR010000078.1 GCA_947442505.1 Flavobacteriales bacterium
CCTAAGATCAACATCGCATCTCCGTAGCAGAAGAAGCGGTATTTTTCTTTCACAGCTTCATTGTATGCATGCATAATTAAATCATGTCCTCCAAAAGCAGTGGATTGCATGAGCAAAACACTTTCAGGTTCATGGAAGTTGGTGATCAAACTGTCAGCAATGACAAAATCATAAGGAGGGAAGATGAACTTGCTGGCCCAACCATCAAATGGTTTTAGCAATTGATCGGTGCTGATGCTGCACTCAAACGCTCTGGCCACTGTAGAACCTACAGCACAGACTCTGTTTCCTTTGATCTTGGCTTCATTGACCATCTGTGCAGTGATCTCTGGAATAATCAATTGCTCACTATCCGTTTTGTGTTTGGTCAAATCTTCAACCTCAACAGTGCGGAAGGTTCCAATACCAATGTGCAAAGTAAGTTCCGCCATGTTCACACCTTTGATTTCAAGGCGTTTGCACAATTCACGTGTGAAGTGCAAACCAGCAGTAGGCGCTGCAACAGCCCCTTCATGTTTGGCAAACATCGTTTGGTAATTGAACTCATCTTCTGGTTCAACAGGTCTGTTGACATATTTTGGAAGTGGTGTCTCACCCAATTTGTAAACCAAAGCTTTGAACTCCTCATGGGTACCATCAAACAAAAAACGCAAAGTGCGACCTCTGGAGGTAGTGTTATCAATCACCTCGGCCACCAACTCATCATTTTCACCAAAGTACAATTTGTTTCCGATACGGATTTTGCGCGCAGGATCTACAACAGTATCCCAAAGAAAGTTTTGCGCATTCAATTCACGCAATAAAAAAACCTCAATCATGGAACCCGTTTTCTCTTTGTTGCCATACATGCGGGCAGGAAAAACACGGGTGTTATTGTTGACCAAAATATCGCCTTCCTCAAAATAGTTGATCAAATCCTTGAACATTTTGTGTTCAATTTTTCCGGATTTTTTGTGTACTACCATCAAGCGAGATTCGTCGCGGTGATGGGCAGGGTACTTGGCGATTAATTCTTCTGGAATTTTATAGCGAAATTGTCCTAGTTTCATTTGATAATCAGTTCGTTAATTTTAAAAGGACGGCAAACATACAACTTTTTGAAGCCGTTGTAAAGGGGCGTGTACCTAACACGTTGAAAATAAGCGAATTATTTTTCAAAAAAGGTCCAATTTTTGAAAAAAGCATTGATTTCTTCCATGGAATGGGCAGCTGAGGCATCAAAAGGAGCGCTGCATGTTCTGCGAAGTTTGCTCAAATGCGATCCACTTTCAAGCCTTTGTCCAAACTCGTGCGCGATGGTGCGGATGTATGTACCTTTTGAACAAACGATTTCAAAGTGAACCAAAGGCAATTCGATTCCGGTAATCTTAAAAGACAAAATTTGAATCAGAGATTTTTTCAATTCGATTTCCACTCCTTCTCTAGCAAATTCATAAGCGCGTTTACCATTGATTTGTTTGGCGCTAAAAATGGGAGGTGTTTGCCATTGCTCACCAATAAAGGATTGTGCTGCTTTTTCGATTTCGGATTGTGACAACTGAGTATAAGGATAATCTCCCTCCGGCTGTGTTTCAAGGTCGTAACTGGGTGTTGTTTGTCCCAATGTAATGGTTCCCGTATAGGTTTTTATTCCTCCTTGGAATTGATCAATCTCTTTTGTTTTTTGACCAACGCAGACGACCAAAAGTCCTGTTGCAAGCGGATCCAATGTTCCTGCATGCCCCACTTTGACATTGCGCGACTTTAAATCTTCGGGTTGGATTTTTTTTAGACTCTTGAGATGTGATTTGAATTTATTGACCACATCAAAACTGGTCCATTCCAATGGTTTGTCCACAATAAATACCCATCCATCAATGAGCTCTTGATATGTTTGCGGAAAATCCATGGCAGCAAAGCTAATCACGAAACGGATTGAATTAAATTTGAAGATATGCTTTTTAGATTAATGTTGGCTTGTTTGTTATTGCTGGCTGCTTGCAGGGGGGATTGCCGCAAGGCGCAATGGCATTACAATGCCGTTGTTGTGCAATACAACAGTATCGTAGAAGTATCAGAAAGATTGGAGATGGGTTTTTCAGATACGGCTTCTTATCGCGCCGTGAACGAGAAAATGGATTCTTTGGAAATGCTCTTATCACGGCTCAAGGTCACTGTGGATACATTGTCATTTCCGGATGATGATGATAGGATTAAAGTGTCCGTCCAACATTGGACGGTAACCATGCAAGAAGAGGTTTTACCTCTCTACCAAAAGAAAATCGACCTTTGGAAAATGATGCACATCCAACAAAGTTCACAAGATGTTATGCGCATAAAGCAAATGACCAATGAGATTGAACAAAAAAAGACCGTCTTAAATGATGGATTGATGCCTGTTTTTGATGATTTTGTTTCTGATTATAAGTTGTCTTATAGACCGCAATAAAAGCGCATAATTTATAGGGCAAAAAATGGTGGTGAATACCAAGAATTGATTCAATTTTGTTGCATTAAAATTAAACAAAATGAAAAAAACTTTTTACCTTCTCTTCCTTCTCCATTTGTTCTCTTGTAAACAAGAGAATGAGATGGGTGGCGCCATAACAGGAAAACTATTGCTGTATGGCACACAAGAACCGATAGCTGCAGCAGACATACAATTGCTGGGATCCACAGCTGAGCATGCAACAGGCGGTAGTGCTTATTTGTCCTATTGGCAGGGGCAAACCCAATCAGATGGAAGCTTTATTGCTCCTCGTTCTTCATCTGCGGATTGGTTGTATTTTAAATCTACGGATGATTATTGGGATTTGGGCTTTGCTGGTTCAAGTGAAGTAGACCAAAATGGAAGCAATAGCCTCTATTATTTGTATGGCAAATCAAAGCTTCATATTCTGATTCAAGATACCAGCCATCTTGGAAATGTTACAGGAGTGTACGTTTATCCTTATGCGCCGGAATCAGAGTTTGTGAGATTGCTGGGCCCAAATGATGTTTACACCGTAGACGTTTTTGCCAACGAACAACAGCGCGTGGCTTTTCAGAAGCTTTTAATCAATGGGGAGCAATCAGATCCTCAGTTTATTTATTTCACCAATCCATCGTTTTTAGGGGAAGACACCCTGAAGATTCAAATCTAACCATTTACCCTTTAATTTTTAAATCACATGATTCAAAATCAATCGTGCAGGAATTTCCTTGCCCTTATTTTTCAATTGTTTGTACTCTTCAACAATCCAATGCGCTCCCAATTGTCCATTGACACCAGTGCTGTTCCTTCAGGAATATTGTGGAAACAATCGCGCTTCATGTCCATGCCCCCAAAATCATGTGACACCATCGATTATGATACGGGTTGGCAAGCCATCAAAAGTCTGCTCAATAGCAGATTGGCGCATGATGGAATAGGTGTAGTCGAGAGGAGAAAAATGGCCGTCGCAGAAGATGAAGCGGTCAATACGGTGGTTATGTTTCCAACGGCATTGCGTTATCAATACTTGAATGGAGATGAATCAACTTACTTTGACTCTATTCAAGGCAATTATTTTGTCCCCTCGGTTTTTATTGACTCCGTTTACAAAAGTCAGATTGCTTGTTTTGTCGCGCTTAGTGCGTCTTATATGCGCGATAGGCAATTGCGTTTTGTGGTTTCCGATTTGTCGCAATGGTCCAACATGCTAGGTTTTTGGGAAGTTGATTTTCAAGACGGAATGGGTTGGAAGTTGCTTGAGGAGGGAGTTTCTAACGTTGTTATTTATGACAATGCTGTAGACGACAAGATTATCCGTTTTCGTTTCACTTCCGATGAGGGAATTTTCTTTTCATCAACCCAACTCAAAGGAAGTTCAGTTACGGGTTGCAATTTATTACCACACAGTCCGCCTTGGTTGTTTAATCAGAATTTGCCGTGGCGAATTTCAACCTCCTACCAAGGCCAACAAGTATCGGGCAATGCTTACACTTTATGGAGCGACGATGGCATTTTTGATAAGCCTTTCCTATTTGTGGAAGGAATAGATTTCAATATGCAGCAATGGCATGCGCAAATCGGCGACTTTGGTTGGTGTCAATTTATGGGCAACGACCAAGCGAATTATCCCATGTTGGCGCAATCGTCGGATATGGTTGATGCTTTGCGGGAAAGAGGGTATGATTTGATTTTATTGGATTTTGTTGACGGAGCCGCGGACATCCGAAGCAATGCGGCTTTGGTTAAACATTTGATTCAATTGTGCAATGCATACAAGGAAGGTCAAAATCAGTTGGTCGTGGCCGGTGCAAGCATGGGCGGACAAGTGGTAAAGGTTGCCCTGGCCGAGATGGAGCGCGATGGTCAGGATCATTGCACCGGCATCTATGTTTCATGGGATTCCCCGCACCAAGGAGCACACATACCATTGGCCATTCAAACCACCATTGATTTTCTGTCTCCCTTTTCCGCAGAAGCAGAAGCTTTTGAATTGGGCGCATTGACCAGACCAGCTGCTAGACAGATGTTGATCAACCAATATTCTGACCCATTGGGCCACACGCTTAATCCCACTGCGTTTGATGAATTTCAAAATTATCTGCTTGAATTGGGGATGCCCAAGAAAACCATTAATTGGGCCATTGCCAATGGCAGCGGCATTGGAACGCCCATCGAAAGCACCGCATGGACCCCACTCTTGGAAACATCTTGCAATGCATCCAATATTTTTTCAGGAGATGAATTCAGAATGTGGTTGTATGCCGCTCCAGGCAATCCCGACCATGCCTTTTCTACATCAGAGACGAATGTCATCGCAGATTTGATTTATAGTGAAACGTATTCATCATCTTTATCATTCGCATACACAGAGTATGCTGGAGTCTACAGTATCAGCAGTTCTGCACCTGCGCTGGATTATCAGCCAGGGGGGTATAGAACTTCAGTCAAGGATCTGGTGGATGTGGTGAATGGCAATTCAGATTATTTGTCCGAATGCAATTTTATTTCCTCAGATGAATATGCTCTAAAGCATAGTTTCATTACACCGCAGAGTGCGCTGGATTTTCAGGGAAATCAGAACATTGGAATTTTGGACGCATTGGTTGCTGAACCCAACACAACGCCATTTGATGATTGGTATGTGCCAGCCGGAGTTAACCAACCCCACGTGGCGATGACGCCCCAGAATATTCAGTGGCTATTGAATAAAATTGATGCTATGAATGACGCGATGGCAACGGAGGAATCATTCCCATGCAGTCCTTACCTATACGGGTCACCGGACGATGAGTTTTTGTTTCCAACCACGATTACGGAAATTCAAGAAGTGGTATTGAATGGTCAAGGCCCAATCCATTGCGGTCAAAATCAACAGCCTCAACTGTCCCATTTGAAAATGCGATTACTATCGCAGTGTGATCATTCTGGATTTGTATTAAAGGACAAAACGGTATTGAAAATTGGAGAGCCCGATGGTTCAAGAACGTGTCAATTGAAGTTGTCTCCTGAATCATCCATCGTCATGTATGACAAGTCCCGATTGATTTTGGGATTGGGCAGTCAAATCATTGTCGGTCCGGGTTCAAGAATCATTTTAGAAGACTTGTCATCGATATTGAATTTGGGAGGGGAAATTATTGTTCAAGAAGGAGGTCAAATTCATTTTAATGGATTAAACTTATCCCTTGAACATGACCAAGCCCTGCTCATATTAGAAGAAGGATTGTTGCGCATTGCAGACGGAAAGTCGCTGGCATTGCAACCGGCGATTGGGGCTAAAGGGATGATGGTCATCAAAAGTCAGTATCAACCAGCGGTAGAATTTGGAGTCGGGTCTAAATTGATTTTAAGGGGTGAGAACCGGGATGAAGACGTGTTGCAGATTGACACCATGTCCATTTTCTTTTCTCATAATGATTTTCAAGGATCGGTATTCATCGAGAATGGGGCAGTTAGGTTTGAAAAGGATGCCCAATGGCGCAATCAAACATTGGTGAAGCTTGAAAAAGTGAAACTCTATGCTGTGGGCTCGGATGAAAACGAACAGTTTGATGTTGTTTTTCAGAACAACAAGATTATGATGACAAGTTGCATTTGGCAACATTTATCGGTGTGTGGTTCAAAGTCACATTTGAGATCAAGCGGCACGCGCTGGATAGGAAATGAAATTCAGCAGTGGGTTAAGGGATCATTGACCATAACGGAGTCAGACATGATAGGTGTAGGATGGGAATGTGAATTTGTTGATCTCCCCTTTTCGTTTCGAAACGTTACTTTTTCTGGCAATGGGAACCCCTTTGGCATGCGTGTTTTTGGGCTGAATACGGCACCATTGGTGATAGAGGAATGTGACTTTTCTGATTACGAGCTGGGATTGTCCCAAAGTGGAGGAGTGCTGAAAGTGGCTTGCTCTCGATTTGGTCAGTTGTCTGACGCAATGCTATTGCTCAACGGGACGCGCCTAATCATGAATGATGGAGCAGGCGGCAATGCTTTTGAGAATAATAATCGCCACATTGTTTTCAACGAAGTGTCTTCTCCTGGCCTACTCAATGGGGGAAACTGGTTTGGTTCATCCACCCAATTTGCCATCTATGGATTGTTGACAGTACCCTCACCAGGAGCAATAATGGACTGGTCAGGAAATGATTGGCTAGGCAATACGGTATATGTTGAGTCTTATTTTCAATCAGAGCCCAATGAACTTTCTGTGAATGCGATAGAATTGGCGCCCATGCAGCCATTTCAGTCTTGCCAAGTGGTTGGTGAAGATGTGAAATCGAAACCTACGGCATCATCTGCTCAGGTGATTTTTGAGGATGAACAAGATGTGGCTAGGTATGCTGTTTATGATGCAAGGGGTCAGTTGTTGGTTCGTGATTTAGATGAGTTAGCCTTCAAGGAATGGTGTTCGAAAGATGGTGTTGCTTCCGGATTGTATATCGTATTGATAGAAGCAAGCAATAAAATACAAGTGGAAAAGCTGTTGATCCCATAGCGCTGTTAAATACCGTTAAGCAAAGCCTCTCATCTCATCAAGATTCACTAATTTGCAGGCATGCGCAAAGAGTGGGTAAAAATTTGGCTGGGATTGGGGGCTTTTGCCATGCTGTCTTTGTTGGCGCTTCAAATTTACTGGGTGCACAACACTTATCTCCTGCGCCAACAAGCTTTTGCCGAGCATGTGCAACGCGCGATGTCTTTGACCCTGGAAGAAATTGTAAGGGTTGATTTTGCAAAAAAAACCATTCAAACTCCTTTGGCGCCGGAGGAAGATAGTATTCAGTGGGCATTGGGAGCTACTCCTTTTGTGGAAGTGGACATCATCCCCTCTGTAGAGGAACGTTTGGATACAGTACTCTTAAAGAATTTATTGCAGAGTACCTTGGAACGTGAGGGTGTGAAAATGCCTTTTCACGCCCGAGTCGTCAAGGAGAATGGTACTGTATTTTGGCAAAGCTTGTCGTCGAAAATAGACCAAGAGGTAGAAATTTTTAAAGCCAATTTATTCCCTGAGGACGCGCTGGAGCAGGAGTATTTTCTTCAGGTATCTTTTGCAGACAACCGCAAGTATTTGTTGGGGTCGATGTGGAGCATGCTGGCAATCAGCGTTTTATTATTGGCAGTGATCATTGGGTTGTTCATTTTTTCCTTTAGCACCATTTACCGTCAGCGCCAATTGAGCGAGTTAAAGAGTGACTTCATTAATAACATGACGCATGAATTAAAGACTCCCATTGCAACCATTTCACTGGCATGTGAGGTCTTACAAGACGATGACGTTGTCAAATCTGAAATGAGCAGAGATCGATATATCAAAATGATCAAGGAGGAAAACACCCGATTGGGTATGTTGGTGGAGAACGTGTTGCGTACCTCTTTGTTTGAGCAGGGGCAACTAAAAATGAAACTGCAAGAGGTTAATGTTCATGAGGTAATTCAGACTGTTTTGAAGAGTTTTGATTTGCAATTCAAAAGCCGTCGAGCCCTGATAGAAGACCAACTGGACAGTGTTTCACCAATCATCCAAGGTGATATTTTGCACATCACCAACATGGTTTACAATCTAGTAGACAACGCATTAAAATATTCTCTGGAAAATCCCGAACTTAAAATCAAAACCAGCGACGAGGGTGGATTTTTTGTTTTGGAAATTTCTGATAAAGGGCTTGGAATTAGCAAAGAGAATCAAAAAAGAATTTTTGAAAAATTGTACCGAGTGCCAACAGGAAACATCCATAATGTCAAAGGTTATGGGTTAGGATTAAGCTATGTCTTGGGCGTTGTTACCAAGCATTTGGGAATCATTAAAGTAGACAGCGAATTAAAAAAAGGAACCACATTTACCATCAAATTACCCAGAAAACATGAAACGCTCCACTAGTATTTTGTTATGTGAGGATGATCCCAATTTGGGTCAGTTGTTATTGGAATACCTGAATGCAAAAGGATACCAGACCGATTTGGCAACAGACGGTCAGGAAGCCATCAAGGCTTTTAAAAGAGGCAGTTATAATTTTATCATTTTGGATGTTATGATGCCCGTGAAAGATGGTTTTACGGTGGCGCAAGAAATAAGGGCTGAGGACAAGCATACGCCTATTTTATTTTTAACAGCCAAGAGCCTGAAGGAAGACACCCTTAAAGGATTTGAGGTGGGCGGAGACGATTACATGACCAAGCCTTTCTCTATGGAGGAGTTGTTGGCAAGGGTGAATGTTATTCTCAAGAGAACCAATCCTTTAATCATGGCCGAGGAAGAGTCTGCAGAAGAAATTCTGGGGAATTACAACTTTGATTATAGCAAACACAAATTGTTTTTTTGGGATCAGGAGACCAAACTAACCACCAAAGAAAATGAGTTGCTTTATTTGTTAGCCAAGAATAGGAACGGTATTTTGGAAAGAAGCTATGCTTTGAAGACCATTTGGGGTGATGACAATTATTTCAATGGGCGCAGTATGGATGTTTACATCGCCAAATTGCGCAAACATTTAAAAGGAGATGAACGTTTGGAAATTATCAACGTTCATGGCAAAGGGTTTAAGCTCTTGGTGCCTTAAGGTTTACAAACGCATATTGTCAATCAATCTTACCTCCCCCAAAAAGGCTGCAACAACAGCAATGGGGTTTTCAGAATCTTCCCATGCAGCCAAGGGGCCAAATGTATCTGCATCAATGATTTCAAAATAATCCAATCGAAAGGAAGGTGATTGAGCGAAAAGACTTCTGGCCCATAGCTCCCACTCAACGGGTGTATTGTTGAATTTGTTTTCTTTTACAGTATTGAGAATCTGAAAAAGCAAAGTAGCTTCTTTCAACTGTTTCTCTTGAAGACGCTGATTCCTGGAGCTCATCGCCAATCCGGATGATTCTCTATGGGTAGGACAGGGCACAATAACCTCAGCACGCTTTTCTTTCTTTACCCAAGCGGAAATGATGGACAATTGTTGGAAATCTTTTTCCCCAAGGTATACGCGGTTTGCTTGGGCCAAATCAAACAATTTACGGATGATGGTGATGACGCCATCAAAATGACCCGGACGCATTTTGGCTTCTAGGCTTTCTGTGAGTATGGGAATATGAAAATTCTCTACGGCCACTTCAGGATACATATCCTCGACTGCGGGAATAAAGACAGCATCAATGCCCGCATCTTCTAGCATCGAGATATCAGATTCAATGGTGCTGGGATAGTGTAAAAAATCTTTTGGATCGTTGAATTGCGTAGGGTTGACGAAAATGCTGGCTAAGGTCTTTTCGTTGTCAATCTTGCTTTTTAACATGAGTGAAAGATGGCCAAGATGCAACGCTCCCATGGTGGGAACAAAGCCAATGGTAGATGATTGGCATTGGTTTCTCCATGCAATAAGGGCTGCAGATGATTTTAAAATCTCCATCTTAACGTACTTTATGGCCCCAAAGCTAACCATTTGCGTAAATCAAATTTTTTTTTTATTTATCTTTGCACTTCCATTAAAGATGAATTTCATACATGAGTAAGCCTAGAATATTATTTGTTAGCCACGAAATTCTTCCCTTTTCACCAG
>CANEVR010000079.1 GCA_947442505.1 Flavobacteriales bacterium
AGGGCGATGGAGAGCGCAGAAGTTATGGAGACCGTGATCGTGCGCCAAGATCAGAAGGAAGTGGCGAACGCAGAAGTTATGGAGACAGACCTCCCAGAAGAGAGGGTGATGAAAAGAAATATACCTATGGTGAACGTGCGCAACGTGGTCCATCTCGAAATCGATTTGAAAAGGAAATAGACAAATCGGAGAAAAGACAGCACGAAAAATCCAAACCAAAATTTGAGGTAAAAACGAAATCAAAGAATTTCAAAAATCCCAACAAAGGGAAACCCAAAAGAAAAGGTTAAAGGATTGATGAGGATGTTGGTTGTTTTACTAAATTGCACCAACATCCTTAATCATGAAATCAACATTTTTCACAACACTCATACTGAGTTTACTTGCCACATTGACCCAAGCGCAATGTGATGGATCTGGAAGATACTACCAGCGTGTTTTCCCCCAATTCACTCTTACCAGCAATATCGCCTATGGCAGCAATTTGGACTACACTGGTGCAATTGATGACCTAACCTTGGATATTTATCAGCCTCAAGGCGACAACATGACTGACCGCCCATTGGTCATCATGTGTCATGGAGGATCGTTTGTTTCAGGAAGTAAAGTTGGTCCCGATGTTGTCCCATTCTGTCAAGACATGGCCAAGATGGGCTATGTAGTTGCTTCTATCAAGTATCGTCTTGGATTTGGCTTTACCAATTTGGAAAACAGCGCTACACAGGCCGTCATGCGTGCTACTCAAGATTTGAAAGCGGCCATTCGTTACTTCAGAAAAACCATTGAGTTGGATGGTAATCCATACATGATTTCGGACAATCAGTTTTACGCAGCTGGAGTGAGTGCTGGTGGATTTATGGCTCTGCACCATGCCTATTTGGATGAGGTGAACGAAATCCCCTCTTTTTTGGATATGAGCGGTGTTGGTTTAGATGGCGGATTAGAGGGCAATAGTGGTAATCCCGGCTATTCTTCTGATGTCAATGCCATCATCAACATTTGCGGCGCATTGGGAGATAGCGCATGGATTCATCCAGGAGATGAACCCGCTTGCCACTTCCATGGTCCCAATGACCAAACTGTTCCTTATGGTTCAACTACCCTTAACTTGTTTGGATTTCCCGTGACACAAGTAGACGGCAGTTCCTCAATCCATGAAAGAATGAATCTTGTTGAAGTAGAAAACTGTTTTGAGATGTATGAGAGCCAGGGCCACGTGCCTCATTTGGGATCTCCTGCTTATTATGACACTACCCTTTCCATCATGACACAATTTTTGGCGAAGCAAATTTGCCAATACAATTTCAATTGCGAGTACAATCCCGTCGTAACCTCCATTGAAGAAAAGCTGTCCGCTCAATTGGAATTGTTTCCCAATCCAGCTCATGATGCTATTCAAATTTCAAATTTGAGTCAACCTTGCTTTTTCAAAATTTACAATGCACAAGGACAATGGGTAGAGACTACTTCATTGGTTCAAAATGGCGATGTCATTTCCATTGAAAACTTGCCTCCCGGTATTTATCATCTCACCGCTGAAATCTATCCATTCGTTATTACCAAAAGATTCATCAAGAATTAATCATGCTTTTTAACTCGGTTGGTTTCGCTGTATTTCTCCCTATCGTATTTGCACTTTATTGGTTGCTTCAAAAGCGAGCCCTTCAAATACAAAACGTTCTACTCTTAGGTGCTAGTTATTATTTCTATGCCTGCTGGGATTGGCGATTTCTTTTTCTATTGATGTTCTCAACGTTGTTGGATTTTTATACGGGTATCCGAATGAAAGATGCCTCCAACAATCACAACAAAAAAGTTTGGTTTTGGGCAAGCATCATTATCAATTTGGGATTTTTAGGCGTTTTCAAATACTATAACTTCTTTGCTGAAAATCTACAAATCGCACTTCAATCCATTGGTTGGCAAGTCGATTTTTGGACGCTTCAAGTCATCTTGCCCGTGGGAATTTCATTTTACACTTTTCATGGCCTTTCTTATGTTGTTGACATCTATTACAACAGAATAGAGCCATCACGGAATTTCGTGAACTATGCTGTTTTTGTTAGCTTTTTCCCGCTGCTCGTTGCAGGTCCAATTGAACGAGCAACGCATCTGCTTCCGCAAATTGAAAAGAAAAGGATCTTCAATTATTCCCAAGCGGTGGATGGATTGCGTCAAATTCTTTGGGGATTGTTTAAGAAAGTTGTTATTGCAGACAACTGTGC
This sequence comes from Flavobacteriales bacterium, assembly GCA_947442505.1. Taxonomy (GTDB): domain Bacteria; phylum Bacteroidota; class Bacteroidia; order Flavobacteriales_D; family Sanyastnellaceae; genus CAMCTV01. The sequence continues at coordinate 2,226 of CANEVR010000079.1, forward strand.
TTTTTATGCCAATATGATTTTTAATGATTCGGCAGATCAATCCGGCAGTACTTTATTGGTGGGCGCCTTCTTTTTTACCATTCAGATCTACGGTGATTTTTCAGGATACAGTGACATTGCTTTGGGAACAGCTCGTTTGTTTGGCATTGAACTTTTACGAAATTTCAACTACCCTTATTTTTCCAGAGACATCGCTGAGTTTTGGAGACGTTGGCATATTTCGCTTTCATCTTGGTTCAAAGATTACTTGTACATCCCATTGGGAGGAAGCAAAGGTGGGAAATGGATGCAGGTGCGCAATACGTTCATCATTTTTATCGTCTCTGGATTTTGGCATGGGGCCAATTGGACTTTTATTGCTTGGGGATTTTTAAATGCTGTGTACTTCCTTCCTTTACTGCTCACCAACAACAATAGAAACAATTTATCCATTGTGGCAGAAAACACTGCATTGCCCTCCGTCAAGGAATTATTGCAAATGGGATTGACCTTCTTTTTGACCATGATTGCATGGGTATTTTTCAGATCAGAGAGCATCGGACAAGCAATATCCATTTGTCGTGAAATCTTCTCACCTACTCTATTCTCAATGCCTTCACAACGGCCAATCTTTATGTTTTTGGGCATAGGCTTCTTTTTATTCCTAGAATGGATGGGGAGACGAAACCGTTTTGCATTGGAAACATTATTGGTCCAAAAACCTCGTGTACTTCGTTGGGGATTCTACTATATTCTGATGATCGCCATTCTCTTGTTCGCTGGAAAGGAGCAAACATTTATTTACTTCCAATTTTAATGACTTGTTTTGTTATTAATCACCTTAATTTTGCAGCATGAGTGTGAGCAAGCAAGCCATTCTTGATGCCCTTTCCACGGTACAAGAACCTGAGTTAAAAAAAGATATTGTCACGTTAAATTTGGTGCAAATCATTTCCTCTGAAGGAAATCAAATTGACTTACAAGTCAAAGTTTCAAATCCTGCTATGCATTCCAAAATGCGCATGAAAGAGGCCGTCATTTTTGCCATTCAACGCACCTTGGGATTTGAATTTAAAGTCAACGTCGATGTGGTTTCCATCAGTGGAGACGAGCGAGAAGGAGATTTGAGAAAAGTATTGCCCGGGGTAAAAAACATCATCGCTGTTACTTCAGGTAAAGGTGGTGTAGGTAAATCAACCATAAGCTCTAACCTGGCGTGTGGATTGGCCAAAAAAGGATATTCAGTTGGATACTTGGATGCTGACATTTACGGCCCCTCTGCCCCACTCATGTTTGATTTGCAGCATGACAAACCGAAATTGATTGATGTGGATGGTCACTCTAAACTTGAGCCCATTGTACAATATGGAGTAAAGGTTTTATCCATTGGATTTTTTGCAGATCTCAACCAAGCCGTGGTTTGGAGAGGACCAATGGCTACCAAAGCATTGACGCAAATGGTCAATGATGCCCATTGGGGGCCTTTGGATTATCTCATTTTGGATCTTCCTCCCGGCACAGGTGATGTTCATCTTTCTATCGTTCAAAACATTCCTTTGACCGCAGCGTTGATTGTCAGCACACCCCAACCGGTGGCATTGATTGATGCGGCCAAAGCGATAGCCATGTTCAATTTGCCCGCTATCAATGTTCCCATTTTGGGCGTTGTCGAAAACATGGCATGGTTTAGTTCAACCGGTGATCCCGACGATAGACAATACATCTTTGGAAAAGACGGAGCCAAGAATATGGCCGATGATTACGAACTGCCGTGTATTGCCCACATTCCGCTGATTCAGTCTATCAGAGAGGCAGGGGATGTAGGTCGACCTGCTGTTATCAATGAAGACAATCCGGCACATTTCTATTTTGATGAAATGATTGGTAACTTTGAACGCGAACTGCGCATGTTACCATTCCGCAAAAAAACAGAAACCCGTGAACAACAAAACTGAGTTGATGGCCCGCATTGAAGTGGCCTTAGAAAACATCCGACCTTATTTGGCGGCAGATGGCGGTGGCATCACGTTGGTCGATATTACAACAGACATGACGGCATTGGTAGAGCTTACTGGAGCCTGTACCAGTTGCTCCATGAGCAGCATGACCATGAAAGCCGGCGTGGAAAGCACCATCAAATCAGCTGTTCCCGAAATTGCAAGGGTTGAAGCCGTTTCCTGAATCTACATCATAGCCTTTTATTCTCCCCTCAATGGGAGACACCCAACCATTTTCGCATACCCCAATGTCCCAAATAAATGACGGGGGTTAAGGCCAGGGCGATAATCAACTTAAGCGAATAATTGACCGGAACGATTTGTAAAAACTCAGACATCGTGAGTTTACCTGGAATCACAAACCCGATATACAAGACTACAATGGAATCAATCAATTGAGAAACCACGGTACTTCCTGTGCTGCGCAATGCTATGAATCGATTGCCTGTTTTGTTCTTGATCCAATGAAAAATGGTTGAATCCAAAAGTTGAGAGGCGATGAACGCGCAAATGCTTCCAAGAATTATCCAAGGTGCTTGTCCAAAAATAAGATGGTATTCTGCGTCTGTGGCCAAACCTGAACCACTCACCAAGGTTGAAGCTGGAATCTGCAATGATGCGAACACCAAAAGAAAACAATAACCGATGAGAACCGCTGTAATCCATGACAAACGCTTCACCGCCCTTGCACCATAAAACTCATTGAGGAGATCCGTCAAAATAAAAACGATGGGCCAAGGCAATACCCCAACAATGGTGGTGAATGGACCCATCGACCAATCGCCTATACTGAAAAGTACGGGAATGTCAATCAATTTACTGGATATCAATTCTGCCGTCACCGCATTGGTAATCATCAATCCAGCAAGAAAAACAAAAGTCCATTCGCGACGGGTGGGTTGAAAAACATTGTTTCCATTCATATCTCAAAAGTAGTCATTTCACTGCGCTTATCCCGTCCTGATTGGCTAACAAATTTTGGATTCATTATGCACCAACATCGGCTAAATTTGCGCCATGCGCTTCTGCTCCATCGCTCTTTTATTGATATTGGGAGGTTTCTCTCCATCCTACGGCGCATGGGTTAAAGGTCGAGTCACCGACCAAAAAGGAAATCCAATTCCGGGCAGCTATGTATGGATAGAATCCCATCAGCAACAACAGGCCCGAGACATTACCAACGGCAATGGCGAGTTTGCAATGAAGGCTCCTGAAGGCAGATATTCCTTGCATTGCAAATCCCTCGGTTTCAAAGATTATTCTGAAAAAATTCAATTGGGAAAAATTGAAATTGTCATTCAAGTGATCCTGGATGAAGATGAGCTCATGCTGAATAGCCTCAACATCAGCAGCAACCGCAGTGATTTCGCCAAATACCTAATGGAAAAGGCCGAAGAAAAACACACATTCAACAAAGAGAATCATCCCACCATCACCCTCAACGGTTATCAAAGGGTTAGTGTCCAAGGGCCTCCAATCGTACCTAAGGGAGAAGACGCAGTATCCGACTCAGCCCAAAAGGAAGCTGAGGAGGAAATAGAAAATGGAATAGACACCACCAAATGGGAATTGTTTTGGAGAAAACGATTCCCCCGATTGTACCGCAGAAGCGACTCCATTGAATACGCGAAGTTGCACAGTCCCGCTTACCGATTTATTAAAGATTCGATACCCGAATTCAGACAACAATGGCTTTCTGAATTTGCTTCCAACCACCAATTTGCCCCCAACGGAAAATACCATGAAGACGTCGAGGGATACAAGAGATACACTCCCTATCGACCTTGGATTGAAGCTGCTGGGTTTAGCGTAGGATTTAATTACGGAGAAAAAACCATCTGGTCAGACCGAGACAGATGGGAAGACCCCTACAGTTTTGAATCACGAGATGCCCTCGGTGAATTTGATTTGTTGGACCACCATCTCAACGTGCCCAAAGTTGCGCAGAAGCTCATTCCATCTCCTTTTTCCAACTTAGGAAGAGCTACTTATCGGTACAACATTATCGATGTCCAAGAAAAAAAAGGCGGCAATGTGTATTGTATCCAAATACAACCCATCATCAAAAAAGAAGCGCTCATAAATGCTCAAATCTGGATTCAAGATTCCACGTTTAATATTGAAAAAACCAAGTACCAGTTTACCCCACGTGCATTAACGTATTATCATCAATTTGAATTTGAAGAAGAATACATGCAATGGCAAAACCGGTCTTTGCCCAAGAGCCGTTCAATACAATACTCCATCATCGAAAATCAAGATACCATCTTGGGCAAAACAGAAATCCAATTTGACAACCCTATTCAATTGGAGACCTCCCCCAAAATGGGATTGGAGGTGCAAACCTTTGCAGATGATGCAGAAAAGAAAGAAGACGACTTTTGGCCCAATCAGCGACGTTTCCCCTTGGACTCGATTGAAACCTCTTATCAAACGTTTTGCGATAGCGTACAAAAAAAATACCTCAGTCCACGCTACAAACAAATCCGAGATTCATTGTACAACCACGTCTCCTTCTGGGATGTCACTCTCAATGGAATGGGGTTCAAAAACTCGTTCAAAGGATACAGTTATTTCATCAATCCGCTGATTTCCCAGATGAACTTTTGGGGAATTGGAGGATACCGCCATGTTTTTGGAGGTTCGGCATCAAAAGAAATAAATGCTCGAAATAGGATTTCAGTCAATGGACGCATTAGCTACGGAGTTGCCAATAAAGATTTGGGTGCTGATCTGCGTTTCAATTGGGATTATATGCCAGAGAAATACATGCGAACTAGCATCCAAGTGACCAACTTGTATGAGCAAATCAATGGATATGCTTCACTGGCCACCATGTTCAGTCGAAGCAACTTTGTCAAAAGAGAGGGATTAACCATAGCACAAAGAATGGAGTTGGCGACCGGTTTATTCGGTGAAGTATCGCTGAGCCACATGCGCCAACTTCCCATCAATACCTTGAAGCAGGACAATTGGTCGGGACAGGTATTTGGGCAAAACAACAAGCCCATTGATTTTGAAGATTACCTCAAAACTGAAGTTAGTCTTTTATTACAATACCGCATTGGACAACAATACTATCGCCGAAATGGCCGCAAATATTATTTGCCCAATCGAAATCCTGAAATCTTTTTCACCTACCGCAAAGGCATTCCAAACCTGGCCAAGAGTGAGGTCAACTTTGATTATGTTGAACTATCTATCCGACAAAAATTCCGTGTTCCGATCTTGGGTGAAGGCGAATGGGCTGCCTATGCCGGAACGTATCTCAACAAAAAAAGTTTACGCCTCATGGAATACCGCTATTTCAGGGGATCGGACTTCTTTCTTTTCTCCGACCCCACCAATAGTTTGCAATTGTTGGGCCCAACTTTCAGCACACCCAATGCCTTCTTCAAAGCCAATTACTTTCATCATTTCAACGGATTGCTCACCAATAAACTTCCAATCATTCATCGATTAAAAATCACGGAGGCAGCTGGTGCTGCTACACTAATTATTGCTGACCAAAACTTTTACCACCAAGAATTGTACTTGGGCATGGAAAGGGTTTGTAGAATTAAAAAACAACTTTTCAGGTTGGGATTGTACGCTTGTACTTCGGACAATAATCTTGGATCTGCCCGACTAACCTACAAATTCGGAATTTCCTTCTTCAATACTTTCGCCAAAAGTTGGACTTATTGAGCCTGTACTTTTCGCTCACGGAAAAGCATCAAGAACAAGATGGCGACAACAGCAGAATATCCCGCGAAGGATAGCCATATGCCTGACCAATCCAAATGGGGAATGGACTGCCCTTCTGCGTTGGTGGTGTAATGCGTAAAATAATGTTCAATCATCCAACCACTCACTCGACTTCCCAATACAGCTCCAACCCCGTTGACCATCATGGTAAACAAACCCTGTGCACTGGCCCGTATCGAGGGCTCTACACTTTTTTCAATGAACAATGATCCACTAATATTGAAAAAGTCAAATGCCATTCCGTAAATGATACAGGACAAAAGAATCATCCACAAACCATCTCCCGGATTTCCAAAAGCAAACAGGCCGAATCGCAAAACCCAAGCCACCATACTGATCAACATCACTTGCTTAATGCCAAAGCGCTTCATGAAAAAAGGAATGGCCAAAATGAACAAGGTCTCAGAAATCTGCGCCAAAGAAGAAACAATGGCGGGATATTTTACAGCCAATGTATCTGCATAGGCAGGATTGCCATCGAAGTCATGCAAGAAAACATCACCGTAGGCATTGGTCAATTGCAATGCAGCGCCGAGCAACAAGGCAAACAAAAAGAACACGGCATAGTATCGATCCTTCAGCATTTTAAATGCATTTAAACCTAGGGCTTCAACCCATGATTTGCGCTCTAAATTTTTCCCTAAAGGAGGACACGCAGGAAGAGTGAATGCATACACACCTAGGACAAATGAAACAGCACCTCCCAAATAAAACTGAAAAGCATCGGTCTCATGCCCTGTTAAACTCACCGTCCACAAAGCCACAATGAACCCAACTGTTCCCCAAACGCGAATAGGCGGAAATACTTTCACAACATCAATGCTCTTGTCTCTGGACAAAATCGCGTACATGACAGTATTGGACATGGAGATGGTGGGCATATAAAAAATCATCGTCACTAAAATCCTCCAAAACATTTCATCTGGGGATTGCGCAGAAGGAACCAAAAACAAACCTATACCGCCCAACAAATGAAGGACGCCATAGAGTTTCTCCGCATTAATAAATCGATCCGATAGAATACCTGCGATGGCTGGCATGAACAAGGCTGAAATCCCCATGGTGGAGAAAATAACTCCAAACTGATCGGGACCCCATTGTTTGGTTTTGAACCAAAATGCACCAATGGTAATCAACCAACTTCCCCAAATAAAGAATTGCAAAAAGCTCAGCGCTGTTAAACGTAGTTTCATCATATTTCAAATATAGGGAAAGAGACTACTTTCTGGTCAAAAACAACTTTCCTCTATTGGTCCAAAACCAAACCATCAAAAAGAAACCTGCGATAATCAAAGCTGACAACCCCCAAGATTGTTGGGGAGAGTAATTCACTGACCATGCTTTCAAAGGCAAACCAAATCCCAATAACCCCTCATAAATCAACATCACATGGATGATATAAATTAGCAAAGTATTCTGACCCATGCGTAAAAATAAATTGTCCTTAAAAACAAAAATCTTATTGATCCAAATCAGCACGCCCAATACCATTAACACATACCCCAATCCAATCAGCGCGTCTTTATTGCTCAATTGAATATTGATATTGGACAGACCCAATTGTTGAATCACAAAATCCAATCCCCATAATATATAATAAGCATCCCTAACCAAAACATACCCCAATAAAATCAGGACAAAGGCTGTACCATAGCGCAAGACATGACGCTCGTATAATCGAATCAAATGACCCATTCCTGCGCCAAAGATGGTGTATCCACTGAAACGAATAAAACTGAAATCAGAGTATTGACCATAAAAGAAGTTTTGAATCCATTTGGGCCAATCCGCTGGACGATAAATCACTTGAGTTTGAAGACCCTGATTCACCCATTCCTTTTGTTGATGAATGTAAAACTCCTGATATCCATTACAAATCAATACCACAAAAGCACCTGCAAAAGCCCACAAGTAAAAGG
>CANEVR010000080.1 GCA_947442505.1 Flavobacteriales bacterium
AATATTATTTGTGCAAATGTACAATCTTCCAAGCCTCAAAAATGTGGTTTATCTTCGCCATTGATGGAATTTAACCGCATTTCACTTTTTGACGTAGACTCAACGAACAACTATGCCTCCAATTTGATGAAATCGGAAACATTGCCTCACGCGTCTGTCATTACGGCACAATTCCAAACACAAGGCAGAGGGCAACGGGACAATGAATGGCATGGTGCGGCGAATCAAAACTTAATGGCCACCTGGATTTTTTATTTCGACCATCTAAAAGTAGCCAATAGCTTTATATACAATCAGGCAGTAGCATTGGCCCTCCGCAGCAGTATCTCTGTATGCCTGGGAAAAGACGTTTACATCAAATGGCCCAATGACATCATCGTTCAAGATAAAAAAATTGCAGGAATATTAATTGAAAACAACATTCAAGGTGACAATGTGAAGTCCTCATTATGCGGCATTGGCGTTAATGTCTTGCAATTGCAATTTACCGTAAGTAATGCAACGTCTATGCGCTTGGCTGGATCCAATATTGAAAGCGTTGATTCAATGCTCGTCATTGTTCATGAGCAATTGCTGAAACATTTGGAAATGTTACACAATAACCCTGTCGGCATCAACAGCCAATACCTGCAACACCTTTATCAGAGGGGTAAAACCATTGAATTTTTGTACAAAGATGCACGCTTGGTTGGTCAGATTATAGGTGTCGATGAGTGGGGAAGATTACAAATTGCGACCACTTCCCAGGGAAATCAGGTTTTTCAAGCCGGTGAAATACGTTGGATTTGGGAATAAAAAAAAGGACCCTAAGGTCCTTTTTCATTTCAAACAAAATGTTATTTTTCTTTGTGTCCTGCGACAACGGTAACACAACCTTGACGGACAATGGTACCACCAGAATCTGGAACCCGTACACGCACCTTTAATTGCTGGGTATTGGCCATTCTAAAATCGAAACTAGACTTATTGGTAGCTGTTTTATTGGTATACAACAATTCATCATTGGTATCCAAAACCTCAAACTCGACCTCAGGAAGGACGGGGTGAGCCATGACAACCAAACGGTAATCTTTCCCACCGTAAAAGGTCATCAACACTTCCGCTTCATCGCCTTCCATGAATAGCGCAGCGTTGTAATTTTCATTTTGAATGTATCCTGACAAATTGGGCAACACACGGTTCTTGGTAAATGCTCTGCATTGGGCAGAGGCCGCGGAGGCCATCAATACACTGAGGATAAGAGAGAAAAATATTTTCTTCATTGGATTAGTCATTAGGAAATGTACTTGGTTCTGATCTTTTTCACTGTTTCTGTTAAAGCCTTAAGGGTGTCATCCTTAACAGCGGTTTTGGCTCCGTTACCAATCACCATTACACCATCTTCAGCTTTTGTTGTCGTTGTCTTTTGAGACGACATCTCTACTTGACTCAATACCTTTTGAATTTCTAAAAGATCATTCTTCATGTCGTTCAACACAGGCTTGGTATCAAAACTTGAATAATAGTTCAATAAGTTTTCCAAAACCAATTTTTGCTCACCAATTCTGGTCTTCAATGCATCTCCCTTTGATTTTTGAGCATACTGTAAACTTAAATGCAATGCTTCCAACCAACCACCTGAAATAACCAATGCGGAGATTTCAATTCGATCATTCTCTTTTAAATAACCATTCAAATCGCCGTAGGCTGAAGTAACGATTTTCAAAATGCTGTCTCTGTTGTCTTGATTCTCTGCCAATTTGGTAACTACTGAATCGTTGATTCCACCTTCGATAGACATGGCTGATGCTAGCTTTTTAGCCGCAGCAAAATAAACCATGCTCTCTTGCTTTTGATCAAAAATGGAGGCGTAGCTCAAATCAGCTCCATAAATTCCCAAATTGATGGCTTGCTTGGCTTCTCCAATGTACTTATCCACGTTTTCAACGGGATTCAACATCTTTTTGTCATAAGAATAACCTTCTTTCTTGATCAAAGAAGCCATCTCTATGGGCGAAGGAATATTGAAAAATATTTTCTTCAATTGCTCAATGCGGGCTTGATCCATGGAATCCTTTTTGGCATCCATTGGGGGCTGTTGCTGTGAGCTTTGTTGACATCCTCCGCATGAGGTGAACTGCAAAGCCGTCATGGCCAATCCGCTCATCACAACAAAACCAATCAATCTTTTCTTCATATGGGAATATTTAGTTTTGGTCTTTTAACGCTATAAATGTAAAATAGTTTCGGCAAATTAGCAACCTTTAATTGTCTAAGGTCTTAAATGACCAATATTTTTTATCATTCCACTCCATTTTGTCCTTTCCAATGCTGTTCCTTTTGTGAGTTTTTTAAAGTCCCCTGCTGTTGTTTCCAACCAATCCTTTTGTGTCTTGTTCAATATCTCCAACTTGGGATTGAAACGAGACTCTTTGTTCGGAGTTGAAAACCGATTCCAAGGACACACATCTTGGCACACATCACAACCAAAAACCCACTCATTCCATTGGCCTTTGTAAGACTCCGGTATAGACTCCTTCAATTCAATGGTGAAGTAGGAAATGCATTTGCTACCATCTACTACCTGCGGAGCTACAATGGCCTCCGTTGGACAAGCATCAATGCACTTGGTACAGGTGCCACAATGATCCGTAGTCGGTCCATCAGGTTCCAACGCAATATCTATAATTAACTCAGCAATAAAAAAAAACGATCCTACTTGTTTTTGAATCAAATTAGAATTCTTTCCCACCCATCCTAAACCCGATTTCACTGCCCAAGCCTTTTCCAGTATAGGAGCGCTATCCACAAAACATCTTCCTTCCACTGCGCCCCAATTCAATTTGATTTGATCAAACAAGATTCTCAATTTGTCTTTTACAACAAAATGATAATCTTCACCGTATGCATATTTTGCTATCTTGGTGTCAGTTCCATTGACGCTCTGCTCTGGAAAATAATTGTACAGGAGACTAATCACAGACTTACTTCCTGGCACCAATTTCTGCGTGTCCAATCGCTCATCAAAATGACGTTCCATGTAGTACATTTTACCATGATAGCCTTTGGACAACCAATTTTCTAAACGAGGTGCCTCTTCCCTTAAAAATCCAGAAACGCTTACTCCACAGCTCAAAAAGCCCAATTCATTGGCCCATTTTTTTACGTCTTGGCTTCGTTGATGGGCAATAAGGTTCATTGCTAAAACAGCTGTCCTGGATTTCTTTTGATTCCTTTGCCCAAATGAGTGTAGGTCTTGTCAGTAATTTGTCTTCCCCTTGGCGTCCTGATGAGAAAACCCTCTTGAATAAGAAATGGTTCATAGACCTCTTCGATGGTGCCTGAATCTTCTCCAACAGCAGTTGCTATTGTAGTAAGACCAACAGGCCCGCCATTGAATTTATCCATCAGACAAGTGAGGATTTTATTGTCCATTTCATCCAAACCATAAGTGTCCACATTGAGCGCACTGAGTGCGGTTTGGGTAATGTCCAATGCGATGGTACCATCACCTTTAATCTGTGCAAAATCTCTAACACGCCTCAATAATGCGTTGGCTATCCTTGGTGTACCTCGGCTGCGGCGGGCCATTTCAAATGCCGCTGATTCATTGATGGGAATTCCCAATATTCCTGCACTTCTTTCTACAATATCGGTGAGAATACGCGCGTCGTAGTAGGACAAACGCGAATTGATTCCAAATCTGGCGCGCAAAGGAGAGGTCAGCAAACCCGAGCGTGTGGTAGCTCCAACCAATGTAAACGGATTAAGAGCAATCTGAACCGTTCTTGCATTGGGTCCTGTATCAATCACCAAATCAATTTTAAAATCTTCCATAGCAGAGTACAGATACTCCTCTACCACTGGACTTAACCGATGGATTTCATCTATGAACAAAATGTCATTGGGCTCCAAATTGGTTAGCAATCCGGCCAAATCGGCTGGCTTATCGAGTACCGGCCCAGAAGTCGTTTTTATCCCTACGCCCATTTCATTGGCAATGATATTGGCCAAGGTGGTTTTCCCCAGACCTGGTGGGCCATGCAATAGAACATGATCCAAACTTTCATCGCGCAATTTGGCGGCAGAGACAAATATTTGAAGATTCTCCAAAACTTGGCGTTGGCCAGTAAAATCATCAAACATCTTTGGGCGCAATGCACGCTCAAAATCACGATCACCTCCATTTTCCGCTTGGGCACGGATATCAAATTCAGACATAATACAAAGTTAAATCAATCTGTCAAAATTCTATCCTGATATCTCTCCCACAATTCCTCAAATAGTATTCTAGCCTTGAAAACATACAACGGGGCATAAAAGTTTTGATCAATTGCTCGATTGTTCTTCAACATAATTCGATAACCGTATCCCATACCTACTGCTATCCATGGAGAAAATTTATACTCTATCGAAATAGAAGGCTCATACAACACGACCATTCCTTCCTTCCATTTCAAATTTTCCCCATCACTCTTCCAGTGCAGAAAAGACTTTCCCCAACCCAATTGCACGGGAATGGTACCAACCCAATTGTTTTTGTTATAAAACACAAACTCACCAAAGACAGAAGCATATCTCATCTTCAGTGGTATCATCCTTCCTTGCTGTGGTAAAAACTCATCCACACCTCCTTCCATCCAGTGATAACCAATCCCCAATGTCAACCGTTTATTGAAAATCATTCCTGCTTTTAAAGCTTGAATTCCTATGCGTCGTCCAGTCATGAATGAATTGTAACTGGTCCAGTAAACTGTAGGTTTTGGGTCGGACTGCAAATGGTGTTTCAGTGAATCACCCAAATGGTAATTTTGAGCACTGAGTGACAAGGTGAAAATTGTAGTTGAATACAAACAAAAAATCCGCAACACCATGTTGCGGATTTTATTCAAATTTTCTATTTCATTAGTGAGCGTGCTCACCAGCTTTCAATGGTACTATCTGAGAAACAAAATCCTCTTCATGCTCTGGGTTGGAATAATCATATGCCCAACGGTGAACCTCAGGAAGAGCGCCTGGCCAGTTACCATGAATGTGTGCCACTGGCGTAGTCCACTCCAATGTGTTGGATTTCCATGGATTCTGGTTAGACTTTTGACCATACCAAATACTATGGAAGAAGTTGAACAAGAACAACAATTGTGCTGCTCCACCAATGATGGCAAAAGTTGAAATCATTGGATTCAAACTGATGACTGTATCTAAGTAATCAAATTCTGAGTAGTCATAGTAACGACGGGGAGCACCTGCGATACCCACAAAGTGCATCGGGAAAAATACCCCAAATCCGCAGACCATGGTTAACCAGAAATGTGCGTAGCCTAACTTCGAATTCATCATTCTACCATACATTTTGGGAAACCAGTGATAGATACCACCCAACATACCAAAGATGGCAGACAAACCCATTACAATGTGGAAGTGAGCTACCACAAAATAAGTATCATGGACATTCACATCCAAGGCAGAGTCAGCCAATACGATACCCGTTAGACCACCTGTTACAAATGTGCTCACCAATCCAATTGAAAACAACATGGCTGGTGTAAACTTGATGTTACCTTGCCACAAAGTTGTGATGTAGTTAAACGCTTTCACCGCTGATGGGATAGCAATCAATAAAGTGGTAAAAACGAAAACTGAACCAATGAAAGGATTCATTCCAGTCACATACATGTGGTGACCCCAAACAATGAATGATAAGAATCCAATCGCCAATATTGAACCAATCATCGCTTTGTAACCAAAGATGGGCTTACGAGAGTTGGTGGCAATAATTTCAGAAGAGATACCCAAAGCAGGCAACAATACAATGTACACTTCAGGGTGACCCAAGAACCAAAACAAGTGTTGGAACAAAATGGGAGAACCACCGGTTACATCCAAAGCTTCACCTTGAATAAAAATATCAGACAAATAAAACGCAGTACCCATTGAACGGTCCATAATCAACAAAACCACACAAGAAACCAATACTGGGAATGAAAGAACACCAAGGATAGCCGTAACAAACAAAGCCCAAATAGTCAATGGAAGACGTGTCATCTTCATTCCCTTTGTTCTTAAGTTGATAATGGTAACCACGTAGTTCAGACCGCCCAACAATGAAGAAGCAACAAAAAGAACCATTGAAATCAACCACAATGTCATACCTGTTCCAGAACCTGGCATCGCTTGAGGAAGAGCAGATAATGGAGGATAAATTGTCCAACCACCCGATGCAGCACCACCTTCAACAAACAAAGAAGCCACCATGATCAAACTTGAAACCAAGAAGAACCAATAAGACAACATGTTAATGAAACCAGACGCCATATCACGTGCACCAATTTGCAATGGAATAAGCAAGTTGGCAAAAGTTCCCGATAATCCACCTGTCAATACAAAGAATACCATAATGGTACCATGAATGGTCACCATGGCCAAATAAGCGTTTTTATCCAAGATTCCATCTGGTGCCCACTTGTCACCAAGGAAAGCGTTTAAGATGCCGAACTTCTCCCCAGGCCAGCCCAATTGAAGGCGGAAGAAAATAGACAACATAACTGCGATGATTCCCATAAAAATTGCAGTTACTAAAAACTGCTTGGAAATCATCTTGTGATCTTGAGAAAAGATATATTTTGAGACAAAGCTTTCCTCGTGATGTCCGTGATCGTGTGAATGTGCTCCCATTTCTCTCTCTATTTATTAATTAATTGATGCCATTGTTTTTGTAGTATCCGCTGCGGGCGACGCAGGTACTTCTTCTTTTTTATCTTTCTTCTCTCCGCCAAAAGTCTTCTGTTCAGCCAACCATTTTGCATAATCTTCAGGAGTATCTACCACAAGAGTCATCTTCATATTGAAGTGGGCTGCGCCGCAAACCTTGTTGCACAATAAGATGTAATCAAACTTATCATTTCCCAACTTTTGTCTCATTTCAGCTGTAGTAATGGTGGGCTTCATCTTAAAACGTGTTGGCACACCAGGAACAGCATTCATTTGAGCCCTGAAATGCGGCATATAGGCTGAGTGAATAACGTCTTGTGAGCGGAAAACAAACTCAATCTCTTGACCAATTGGTATGTGAAACTCTCCCTTTACCAATTTATCATCCGCCCCTGCTTTCCATTGACTGACACCATTCAATTCATTCTCCTTCAAGTCCAAAATGCGCTGCTTGTGTCGCTTCAATTTGTACAATTGATCCTCCAAACTTTCCAAATAACTGTCTGGCATTGTTCCTTCAGCCTTACCATTGGCGATGGCCTTTTCAGTCTGCTCCAAATTGTGATCGATTTCAGCCAATTTTGCAGCCACTCCTTCTTCCGTAACCAAACCCAAACCATTGGTGGTTCCAATCAAATTGAAATCAGCGGCACCAAATACTTTGTTCTCTCCAGGATAGCGCGCCGTCCAGTCAAACTGCTTAGAATACAACTCAATTTGCATGGCTTCAGCTGAAGCTGGACCAGTCATATTATTCCAAGTAATCAATCCGTAAACAATGATGAAAGCCATGGTAACACCTGGTACTAAAGTCCAAATCATCTCCAAACGGTTATCATGCGCAAAGAACTTGGCTCTTCTTGCTGGATTGAATCTGTATTTATTGGCGAACGTGAACAAGAAATAATTGACGATAAAAAATACTATCGTTATCATCCAAATGTTCACAGACATCAACTTATCTACCGCAACACCGTGTTCAGATGCTGATTCAGGGAGATAGTCTCCGTATTTCACATACAAATAGATAGTACCAGCGAAGAATACAATCATCCAAACGATCCATGCATTCGCATTCAATCGATTGTCTGCTGCTGATACCTCCTCTTCACGTGTATTTCTCAGACTACGAGATAAGTCATACACTTTTGTCAATTGCGCAATTGCGATAATTGCCAAGACCAACACTAAAAGAATAAATAGATTCATCGTTTTTCTTTTTTACTTTCCTACTTTATCGTTAAATGCTGTGGTGCTCACTTTCTTCCAAGAACGGATGCTTCACTGGAATCAAGTTGGCTTTTGTTAATGCTGTTGTGAACATGCGTACAAATAAACCTAAAAAACCAATAAACAAACCAAATTCGAACCAATATGTAAAAACTTCATGTCCATGATTGGTACCAGGTATAACAGCCAGATACAAATCAAAGAAGTGAGATACAAAAATGATTACACCAACACGTGTCAAATACTTGGTATTGCGCTTAGCATCACGTGACAACAACACATAAAATGGAACAACAAAATTCACAAAGAATATGGTCCACATCATGCCCATGTAATGCTCATAACGCTCTTCGAAATAGGTAACCTCTTCAGGAATATTCGAATACCAAATCAACATGTACTGGCAGAACCACAAATAGCTCCACAACATGGAAATGGCAAATATCCATTTCCCCAAATCGTGGATGTGTGAATCATTCAAATTTTGGAAATAACCCAAATTCTTCATCCATATAATAGACAATGTTGCGAAGATCATTGTCGTTACCCACATTCCGGAGAAAATGTACCAACCGTACATGGTAGAGTACCAATGGGTATCAATGCTCATCAATACATCCCAAGACATGGTAGATGAAAATACTGCAAAGAATACCAAGAACACTGCGCTCTTTCTGTATTGCATGTAGTGCAACACTGTGCCACCTTCAGTATCCTCTTGAATGGACCACTCGCGGAATTTGCGTGAGAAATAAATGAAAACACCAGCGTAAGCCAACATTCTCAACCAAAAGAACCAAGCAGACAAATAAGGCTTTTTGTTGGCAATAATCTCATCATAGGCTGGTGAATTGACATCATGCAATTCAGGATCCATCCAATGATACAGGTGATTGATATGGAATTGACCAGCCAAAACGACCAACAATACGATACCAACACCTACTGGAATAAACTGGAACATGGCTTCAAAAACACGCTTCACCATAGCAGACCATGCCGCTTCTGTTGCATACTGCAATGCATAAAAGAACATTGCTCCCAAAGAAATGGCAAAGAAAAAGAAACCATTGATTAAGATATTGGCCCACCAATACTGGTGGTGCTCTGTATGGTCAACAAACCAACCGCCAATCAAGGCAGCCAAACCAATACCCATGCCGATCGTGGTCCACTTATTTACCCCACTCGGAATTTGAAATTGTAATTTATCTTGTGTCATAATGGTCTATCGATTAAGGTTTGGCAGTTTCAGTTGTTTCTGCAGCTGGAGCAGCCTCTGCAGCAGCCAACACCACCATATCATTTTTATCATACGTTGGTGCAGGAACGCCCTTTTGCAGGCACTTCACATACTCCACTACCTGCCAACGTTCTAGCTTGGACATTTGTGAAGCATGAGAACCCATCAAACCC
>CANEVR010000081.1 GCA_947442505.1 Flavobacteriales bacterium
AGCCTACATTTTTGATAGTGATGTCTCCTTGTGTCATGGCTGCCATTCCAATAAATGAGCCTATTTCAATCATATCTGGCAAACATCTATGTGTGCACCCTCCCAATTTGTCAACGCCTTCAATGATCAGTAGATTGGAGCCAATGCCTTCAATCTTACCACCCATTGAATTGATCATCTTGCACAATTGCTGCAAGTAAGGTTCACACGCTGCGTTGTATATTGTTGTTGTGCCTTGTGCCAGAGCTGCGGCCATCACGATATTGGCTGTTCCAGTAACAGAAGCCTCGTCCAAGAGCATGTAAGTTCCCTTTAATTCTTTGGCTTCAACACTGTAAAAATGATCATTGGCGTCGTAGTTGAATTTAGCGCCAAGATTGATGAAACCTTGGAAATGCGTGTCCAATCGGCGTCTTCCAATTTTGTCTCCACCGGGTTTTGGAATGTATCCAACACCATAGCGTCCCAACATCGGACCCACCATCATGATGGAACCACGCAGTTTGGCCGCTTTGGTTTTGTACTCAGCGGTTGTCAAATAGTTCAAATCAACATCAGCCGCTTCAAAAGCGTAATGACCCTTGCCCAATTTTTCAACTTTTACACCTACATCCTGAAGCAGGTCGATCAACTTTAATACATCGATGATCTCTGGGATGTTTGAAATTTCAACACGCTCTGGGGTAAGCAGCACTGCGCATAGAATTTGCAAAGCTTCATTCTTTGCCCCTTGTGGGATAACTTCACCATGTAATTTGTGACCTCCGATGATTTCAAATTTTGCCGACATAATTCTTCTAATTTGATGGCAAGAAAATCAAGAATTCTTCATGTTTGATAAAACAAAAAAGGATTTATTGACATTGAATAGCCAACAATGTTTTGCATTTCGATGGTATTTACGACCTTTGTCCCATGTCAGTGAATAAGGAAGTTAGGCGCATTACCACCCACACTTTGCATGAGATGAAGGTGCGTGGGGAAAAAATCAGCATGCTCACCGCTTATGATTTTACAATGGCGAGCATCATTGATGCCGCAGGGATTGATGTCATTTTGGTTGGGGATAGCGCATCAAATGTAATGGCCGGCCATGAGACCACGCTGCCCATCACGTTAGATCAAATGATTTATCACGCGGCTTCAGTGGTTCGCGCTTGTCAGCGCTCATTGGTGGTTGTGGATATGCCCTTTGGCTCTTATCAGGGCAATTCAAAAGAGGCTTTGAATTCAGCCATCAAAATCATGAAGGAGACTGGTGGTCATGCGGTGAAAATTGAAGGCGGTGCTGAGGTAGAAGAGAGCATTAAACGTATACTCACAGCGGGAATCCCCGTCATGGGTCATTTGGGTTTAACACCTCAAAGCATCTATAAGTTTGGAACCTATCAAGTACGCGCCAAGGAAGAAATGGAGGCAGAAAGATTGAAGCACGATGCCAAATTGTTAGAAGCTGCTGGTGTGTTTGCCATTGTTTTAGAAAAAATTCCAGCCAAGTTGGCCAAGGAAGTGGCGGAATCTGTGGAGATTCCCATCATCGGAATTGGTGCAGGAGCTGATGTGGATGGACAGGTTTTGGTGTTGCATGATATGTTGGGTTTGACCCAGAATTTTAGTCCTCGTTTTCTCAGAAGATACGCCCAAATGGGAGAGATCATGGATGGAGCTGTCAAGCAGTACATCGCTGATGTAAAGGCCAAAGATTTTCCCAACGCCAAAGAACAGTATTAAAGTATGGCCGCCCCCAAAAAAGAATGGTCGCATGTACCTGTCGCTCCTATTATTTCTACCAATGTCGAGAATCTTCAAGTCTTGTTTGAAGACAATCATGTTATTGTGGTCAACAAAAGAAGCAGCGACATTGTGCAGGCCGATAGAACGGGGGATGAGGTCCTTTCCGATATTATCAAAGAATACATCAAGAGGAAATACAACAAACCCGGTGAAGTTTTTTTGGGCACAGTGCATAGAATAGATCGTCCAGTGAGCGGAGCTGTAGTTTATGCGAAGACATCCAAAGCGCTGTCAAGATTAACCGTAGCATTCAAAGATAGGGAAGTGAAAAAGACCTATTGGGCCATTGTGAAAGGTCAATTTGAACAACCCAAAGGCACAGTAGTGAATTATCTGTGGAAGGATGAAAGGCAGAACAAGACTTTTGCTTTTAAAGACAACGGAAAGGACAGAAAGGAATCGGAGTTGTCTTATCAAGTAATGGGAGAAAGCGATCACTACACTTTTGTTGAAGTATATCCCAAAACCGGAAGACACCATCAGATTAGGGCTACCATGGCCTTCTTGGGCTGCCCCATCAAAGGAGATGTGAAGTACGGATCCAAGAGAACCAATGAAAACGCGAGCATTCATTTGCATGCGAGAAAAATTGGATTTCACCACCCTACACAGAAACATTGGATGGAGATTATCGCGCCTCTGCCGGAGGAGGTCCTGTGGAATGCGTTTTTGCAGAAAACTTATGGAATTTGAGTCACATTGATTAATGCTTGACCCGATTATATTTGTCAAAATTTTAAAGAAAATATGGAACCAAAAGAACACATACATTGCTTGATCATCGGAAGTGGTCCTGCTGGATATACTGCAGCCATCTATGCTGCACGTGCGGATTTGAAACCCGTGATGTACATGGGGAATCAACCTGGTGGTCAATTGATGGATACCACTGAAGTGGACAATTTCCCTGGCTATCCCAACGGCGTAAAAGGTCCAGAGATGATGGAAGATTTGAAAAATCAAGCATTGCGTTTTGGAACAGATGTTCGCTCTGGCTGGGCCACAAAGGTTGATTTTACTGGCCCTAAGCACATTGTTGAGTTTGACAATGGAAAGCATGTTGTAAGTGCTGACACTGTCATTATTTCTACAGGAGCCTCAGCAAAGTGGTTGGGATTGGAAAGTGAGTTGCGTTTGCGTGACATCGGCGGTGGTGTAAGCGCTTGTGCTGTATGTGATGGGTTTTTCTATCGTGGTCAAGATGTGGTTATTGTGGGTGCAGGAGATACAGCTGCAGAGGAAGCCACCTACTTGGCGAAGTTGTGTAAAAAGGTGTACATGATTGTCAGAAGCGATAAGATGCGTGCCAGCAAGGTCATGCAACATCGTGTCATGAATACGCCAAACATTGAAGTGATTTGGAACGCGGTAACAGAGGAAGTTTTGGGAACAGATGGTGTTACTGGAGCGCGCTTTGTTATCAATGGAACAGAGAAGAGAGAAGTAGCCGCAACGGGATTCTTTGTGGCCATCGGTCATAAGCCCAATACGGATGTATTCAAACCATGGATCAACACCGACGAAGTGGGTTATATTTTGAATGTCCCCGGAACCGCAAAGACCAATATTGAGGGTGTTTTCGTGGCGGGTGATGCGGCTGATAAGACTTATCGTCAGGCCATCACAGCGGCAGGTACAGGTTGCATCGCAGCATTGGACGCAGAGCGTTATTTGGCTGCTAAAGGTCTATAATTTGAATCGATGAAAATTTGACATGATTGCAAGGGGAAGAGTTATCTTTGCGTCATGTCAAATTTTGTTTTGTCAATACATCAAACGGGGTTGAGTGCGCAGCAAATTCTGTTGCATGACTACCGTTTAGCTTGGGTAAGCAGAGAGGCCTCTATTTTGGGTCGTAAAGAAGTACTTACAGGAAAAGCCAAATTCGGAATTTTTGGAGACGGTAAAGAAGTGGCACAAATTGCCATGGCGCGTGCGTTCAAGAAAGGCGATTGGCGTTCGGGATATTACAGAGATCAAACCTTTATGATGGCGATTGGCGAGCTGAGTGTTCGTCAATATTTTGCGGCTTTGTACGCCCATACTGATGTGGCGCATGAGCCCGCAAGTGGTGGACGACAAATGGGAGGTCATTATGCAACACGCACCATTGATGCCAATGGCAATTGGAAAAATTTGATGGAGATGTACAATTCATCTTCTGATATTTCACCTACTGGAGGCCAGATGCCCCGTTTATTGGGGTTGGCTCAGGCCAGTAAAATATTCAAATCGGTGAAGGAATTGCATGATTGGACCAGTTTTACTGACCACGGAAATGAAGTGGCCTTTGGGACCATCGGAGATAGTTCAACTTCAGAAGGATTGTTTTGGGAAACCATGAATGCTTCTGCAGTATTGAAGGTGCCCATGTGCATGAGCGTGTGGGACAACGGATGGGGAATCAGTGTTCCCAAGAAGTTTCAAACGGCCAAGGAAAGCATTTCAGAGGCCATGGCCGGTTTTGATTTAAATGACAACGGTGATGGCATCAAGATTTTTAAAGTCAAAGGCTGGAATTATGCCGAGTTGATTCTAACCTACGCCAAGGCGGTGAAATTGTGCCGAGAGCAACATGTTCCTGTTTTGGTGCACGTTGATGAATTGACTCAACCTCAAGGCCATTCTACCTCAGGTTCCCATGAGCGATACAAAACTTCAGACTTATTGGAGTGGTACAAGGAATGGGACTGCATGGTACAGTTTAAAAAGTTCATTTTGGCTCAGGGCATTGCTTCGGAATCTGAATTGGATGAGATACAAAACGAGGCCAAGCAATTTGTTCGTGAAGAACAAAAGGCGGCTTGGTCAGCGTTCAGAAGTTCTGTGGATGAGGATGTTCAAGCTACTTTGCATCACTTGTCTGCTTTTCAAAGTCATGCATCTTGCGCTCCTTTGATTCAGGAATTATCAGTCATGAAGGATGCTGGTAAGAAGGAGTTGATGAGCACCATGCACAAGGTGTTGAGATTGGTTGGAGAGGGAGAGCAAACCAAGGGATTGAAGCAATGGCAGTTGTACTTGAAGTCAAAATACCAAGATCAATACAGCAGCAATTTATACAATGACGGAGCACAAGCTGTGCTGAATGTAGCCAGTGTTGCACCAACTTATGGTCAGGATGCGGAGTTGGTGGATGGACGTGTGATTCTCAGAGATTTTTGGGATTATCAAATGGGTAAGCGCCCGGAGATTTTGATTTTTGGAGAGGATGTCGGAAAGATTGGAGGAGTGAATCAAACTTGTGAGGGATTGCAAGAGAAATACGGAGAAATTAGGGTGAGTGATGCAGGAATCCGCGAAGCCACGATATTGGGTCAGGCTATTGGCATGTCCATGAGGGGACTTCGTCCGGTTGCTGAAATTCAGTATTTGGATTACATCTATTACGCCTTGCAAATTATGCGGGATGATTTGGCATCTGTGCGATACAGAACAGCAGGGGGACAAAAAGCACCAGCGATCATTAGCACACGAGGACACCGTTTGGAAGGTATTTGGCACAGTGGTAGTCCAATGGGAGCCATCATCAGTAGTTTGCGTGGAATGATTGTTTGTGTTCCAAGAAACATGACGGATGCTGCTGGTATGTATGCTACTTTGTTAGAAGGTGATGAACCTGCCTTGGTGGTGGAGTGTTTGAATGGATATCGTTCCAAGGAGAAAATGCCAAGCAATTTGGGAGAATACAAAACCCCCATTGGAATAGCTGAAGTGGTGCGCGAAGGAACCGATCTGACCTTGTTGTCGTATGGTTCAACTTTTAATATTTGTCAAGCTGCTGCCAAGGAATTGGAAGCCATGGACATTTCTGTGGAATTGGTTGATGCCCGTACCTTATTGCCTTTTGATGAGACCAATGTTTGTTTACAATCTTTGAAAAAGACCAATCGCTTGTTGATTGTAGACGAAGATGTTCCAGGTGGTGCATCTGCTTTTCTGTTGAACGATGTATTGCACAGGCAAGGCGGTTACCAATACTTGGATGCTGCTCCAGCAACTTTAACGGCTAAGCCTCACTTGCCTGCCTATGGAACAGATGGTGACTATTTTAGTAAGCCATCCATTGAAGATGTTATCGACACAGTGCTTGGGATAATCCAAGAGTAAGTATTTTATTCATTGCTCATTTTGGACGATATTCGCTCAGATGAGAAGTTTTTTATTTTTTCTAATTGCTTTCTTTACCGCTCCGGTATTGTTTGGACAGTACTATGTTCAAGGGGTTGTTCAAGAACAAAGCAACAAACAACCATTGCCATTTGCATCCATTCAGATAGAAAGCACAACTACAGGTGTTATAGCAGATGCAGATGGAAAGTTCAGGCTGACTCCAACTAAGTTTCCTTGTGTGCTTGTGGTGAATGCCATAGGTTTTGAAAAGAAGTTCGTCAGTTGTAACAAGAATACAGCTGATTTGGTGATTGAGCTGGTAGAGATGCCAGTTGATCGGGGACCGGTACTTGAAATTTATGATGACCGCATTTCTCAAAAAATCAAACAAGGAGCACTGACCATTGAGACACTGGATTTAAAGGCAATCAAACAAAGTGCTACAGGAAATTTTTATGAGAGTTTGGGTGCTTTAAAAGGAGTCGACTTGACCACGGCTTCTCTGGGTTTTCGCGTCATCAACACGCGAGGATTTAACTCCACCTCTCCTGTAAGAACTTTGCAGCTCATCGATGGAGTCGACAACCAATCTCCAGGTCTGAATTTTTCTTTGGGTAATTTCTTGGGTGCCCCTGATTTGGACGTTCGTTCAGTGGAGATTATTCAAGGAGCAAGCAGCGCCTATTATGGCCCTGGCGCTTTTAATGGTGTGGTTTCTATGGAAACCAAGAGTCCTTTTGTATTCAAAGGGTTTTCTTTTCAGCGCCGTGTAGGCGAGCGTAAATTGGACGAGTTTGCTGTTCGATGGGCTGATGTAATCAAGAAGAAAGAGGGCTATGATCAAATTGCTTTTAAAGTCAATTTTTATGGGTTAACGGCCAACGATTGGGAGGCAGACAATTATAGTCCAACAGAAAATTCCCCCAGCGGCTCAAACAATCCAGGGAGATGGGATGCGGTAAACATCTATGGAGATGAATATTCTACAGCCAATGACTTTTCTACTGCTGCTCCATGGAATTATCCAGGATTGGGTATCTTCTATCGAACAGGTTATAAGGAAAAGGATTTGGTGGATTACAACACGGAGAATTACAAAGCCAATCTGGCTGCCCATATCCGTATGAAACCTGAATTGAATAGCGAAAGTCCAGAATTGGTGGTCGGCGGAAATGTTGGTGGTGGAACGACAGTATATCAAGGAGACAACCGCTTCAGTTTGAAAGACATTTTATTTTATCAAGGGAAGTTGGAATTAAACAAAGCCAATAAGTATTTCATTCGGGTTTATGGAACTGGAGAGAATGCCGGAAATAGTTACGATCCCTATTTTACCGCCATGAAAATGTTGAGCCAAGCAAGATCAGGCGGAGATTGGGCAAGGGATTACTACACCAATTGGAACAAGTACATCAACCCGAGAATCGATGCTTTGGGAGGGTTCCCTGAATTGACCCAAAATCCCAATTGGCCAGGACCCATTGAGGATCCAACTTTCTCTCAATACATGCTGCCTTATGATTATGATGCATTGGCTTCTTGGACTGAGCAAAACGCCGATTCTTTAACGGCATGGCATTCCTATGTGGAGGGCTTAACCAATGGTGTTTCAGACATCGTTACCTACAATGGAACCCCCGGTTATTACGCTCCCGGAACAGATGAGTTCAATCAATCATTTCAACAAATCACATCCAGCAAAAACAATGGAAGAGAGAATGGAACCAAGTTTTCCGATCGCTCAGCGTTGTACAATGGTCAAGCACAGTACCAATGGGAATGGTTGGGTTGGAAAATGAAATCAGGTGCCAGCGGGAGAATATATTCCCCCAATAGTGAGGGTACCATTTTTTCCGATTCCATTCAACGCATTGTGACGCATGAGTTTGGTTTCTACCATGGATTGGAAAGGAAATCATTGAACGAAAAAATAATTGCTACAGCTACCATTCGTGCTGATAAGAACAAGAATTTCAATTGGATCATCAGTCCCGCCGCTACATTGGTGGTGCAGCCTGCATATGGACACTTCATTCGTTATTCATTTTCTTCCGCTTTGCGAAATCCAACGTTGACGGATCAGTATTTGTCATTCAATGTTGGACCTGCCATTTTGAGCGGAAATCTATCTGGTGTTGAGGATCTGATTACCATAGGCTCTTTCATGGACTATCGTTCTGGATTCAAGTTGGATAAATTGGTTTATTTTGATATCCCTGCGATCCGACCAGAGCGGGTAAAAACTTTTGAGTTGGGCTATCGAGGAACTTTTGGTAGAAAGGTTTATGTCGATGCCAGTACCTATTTCAGTCAGTACCGCGATTTTATAGGATACAACATAGGGTTGACTGCTCAATTTGATCCGTTGACAGGAATGCCAGGAGATGTTGTTGTGTACCGTTACTCCGCCAATGCGCAAAGCAAGGTGACTACCCAAGGATTGAGTGCAGGTCTACAATATTATTTTCATGAAAAGCATAGTCTTTCTGCCAATTATTCTTGGAATGCTTTGGTTAAATCGGATCAGTCAGACCCCATTATTCCTGCATTCAATACCCCCAAAAATAAATACAATTTGGGATTGAATGGGGAGCATTTGTTCATGGATGAGTTGGGCAACGAATGGGGGTATAGCATCAATTATAAGTGGGTTCAAGGTTTTATTTTTGAAGGGTCGCCACAATTCACGGGATTTGTGCCTACCTACGATTTGGTGGATGCCCAAGTCAATTACCAGTGGAAAAAAACCAATTTGAACATCAAGTTGGGAGCATCCAATTTATTAAACAATTATCAATTCCAGACCTATGGTGGACCTAGAATTGGAAGATTGGCGTATCTTAGCCTGAGATACGAATGGAACAAAGTATCAAAATGATAAACAATAACAATATGAGAAAACTCTACACAATCATGGCCATTTTGGTGGCCGGTGTTGTAACAACAGCACAAGCACAAACGAGATACCTCGATGAGGTTTTTACCAACGTGGATGTACAGTCCAATGTAACCTATGGTGTTAACGCCACAGTACTATATTACAGTATCGCTGGGGAAGCAGTTCCAGAAGCTTTGAAGATGGATATCTACTCACCTGTTGGGGATACAGCCACTTCACGTCCTTTGATGTTGTATTTCCACACTGGAAACTTTTTGCCTTCTGCTTATGTTTCTCCTCAGGTGAACAATGGTGGTACAGGTGGACAAAGAACAGACTCTTCTGCTGTAGAAATTTGTACG
>CANEVR010000082.1 GCA_947442505.1 Flavobacteriales bacterium
ATAAATGCAGATCGGTGCAAGTGGATGCATCTGGATTTTGCAGGTATTGGTAAATGGCCTTTTGAACCAATTCGGGAAAAACTTGAATCTCTAAAAATGGTCCCAATGTGCGCTTGAAATTGTCTTTCCATTCTGGACCGTGCGGCTTTACCCGGTTTTTAAATTGGTTGTAGGTGATGAGATGCGCCAATTCATGCATCAGGGTGATGAGAAAAGCGTATTTGTTTAAATCCCCGTTGACTGTGATTTCATGTTTTTCCCGATTGGGTTTTACCGTGAAATCACCCAACTTAGTAGCCCTAGGTGGAGTGATGGTGATGTGATGCGGATGCTGTCTCAACATTTCGCAAGCCAATGCTACTGCTGGTTTAGGAATAAACCTGACCAGCACATTTTCCAATTGATTGGTTGGCTTAGAATACAAAATGAAAACTACGGGATAATTTCAATGCGGTCATCCCATTTTGGGCAGGTATTGCATTTGGGTTTTTTCTTGTGCGTGCTGCACGCAACAATGGATAGGGCTGCGAAAATGAAAAAAAACTTTTGCATGCGCTTTATTTCAGACCAGTTAATTTTTCCAATTGGTGCTCCAACTCCACTTCATCTCCTTCAGCATAATTATTGTGAGACCAAACGACTTTTCCATCTTTGTCTACAAGAAAGGTATGAGGAACATTGTTAACCCCCATGGCCTGAGCGAATTGTTTGTTGCTGTCCAAGATGACTTTGTAATCCCAAGAGACACTGTTGATGTAAGGCGCTACACGACTTACGGATCGGGAATCATCTATGCTAATGGCGTAAATGGTAACGCCATATTTGGCTTGCCAATCTGCATAATATTCGGTGTAATTGTTTAATTCCTTTTTACAAGGTGCACACCATGTAGCCCAGAAACACAAAATGGCGGGTTTTCCCTCTTTTGAAATTTGAGACATGTTGATGTCATTGCCTTCTAAATCTTTTAATGTGATGGAAGGGATTCCTTGGGCAAAGCCTAAGCTGATGATACAGCTGAGCAAAAGGGTGAGAAGATTTTTTTTCATAATGCGTTCTGAAGAGCAAGTATAATACCAAAGCGGATAAGGACAAAAAAAAAGAGGTCCGAAGACCTCTTTTCTTGAGTTGTTGTACCTCAATTATTTGCTAACAGTCAAACGCAAAGTAGAAACTTTACCGTTAACGTTCAAATTCACCAAGTACAAACCAGCTGGCATGTTGCTGAAGTTAACTACTTCGTTGTAGTTACCAGCAGCCAAAGTACCAAAGTTGTTGTTCATGACAACATCACCCAACATGTTGATAACGCTCATTTTCACTTCAGAAGCTGTAGTGATCATGAAGTTAACGTTTGTTTGGTTGTTGGTTGGGTTAGGATAAGCAGACAATACTTCTTCAGTCATTGCAACTTCGTTAACACCAACTGTAGCTACAGTGTTAGTAGCGTTGATTGCAGCTTCTTGTACGCTTACGTTGTAAGATCCATCATAAGCCCAGATAGTAGAGAAAGTAGAGTTGTCAGCGTTAACAGTAGTAACTGTCATTTCACCATCACCAAAAGTGTTAGGATTCCACTGAGAACCGTGCAAACCATCATCATAAGCATCAACATAAATGAAAGTGTAACATCCTGTAGCAGGAAGAGCAACCAATTGAGCAACAGATGAACCATCAGCCGGTGTATTTACAGAGTAGTCAACGACAGTAATGGCATTACCAGCCTCGTCAAGAATTCCCCAAACACACTCCTCGGGCCAGTCATCAAAAGTGATTCCAACACGAACTTGAGTTGTAGATGGTGTAGTTACTTTGGTTACCGCTTGAGTAATGGTAGAGTTTGCAGGGTATGCATCAGCAGTTACAGTAACCGTGATGTTACCAGACTGAGCCAATGCAGCAGTACCCAAATCAACTTCAGCCACTTGGTAAGTAGCCAAATCACCAGTCCAATTGATGTTGATGGGTGCAGTCAAAGCATTACCAGCAACATTGATGGTGCAAGATGTCAAGTTGTCAATACCATAGTTCTTGATGGTCAAAGTTCCCAAAGCGATAGAACCGCAAGAAACAGTACCACCATTGTATTGAGAAGCAAAAGCAACATCATTAGCCAAAGTAGCTGATGTACATGCGATACCAGCATAAACATCTGCAGCGTTGTTGTCAAAATCTGTTCCGTTGAAAGCAGGATCCAATTCGATTACACTGCGGTCTGGGCAAATTTGATAAATAGTTGGGAAGTAACCAATGGCATAATCAGTGTTGATTTGACCAGCTAGAGCAGCTGCTGGATTACATACCGGGTAGTCAATCGCAAGACCAGTTGCTGAATTCAACAACCAGTTACCTTGAGAACCTGCACCACCTGCAATTTCGCCATCAGTAGTAGCTCCGTCACCGTCTACCCAAATAACCATTACATCATTTGTGGTATTAGCAGAAACTCCAGGAGCACCAGCAGGACCATGATTTAAGTACAAATCATCCAAAGTGCCTGATTCGTGGTACAACCAACATGGACCACACCATGTAGCAGAAACGTCCAAAATGACAGTCATACCTTGATCCAAGTAGCTGTACAAATTGTGCTGAACACCGAATTGATCGGTTACAGTAAAGTCATTTGCGTGTGCTCCATCTGCGAGCTGCGCATAAGAAAGGGCTGATGTGTAAACAGCCACCAACATTAGTAAAATTTTTTTCATTGAAATAATTTTTAGGTTGCGCCGAAAATACAAATAATTTTCTTTTGCTCTTCTATTTTTTAACGTTAATCTCATTAATTTTTAACAATGGTTTTTTCTATTTTTGAAAAATGAAAACAAAATTGTTCGTGTTGGCTTTGGTTGTCTCTTCATTTGGCGCCTCAGCTCAGAGTGTTGGATTTGATTATCCCATGTCATTGGTAGAGGGGACATTGTCCAATTTGCCTACGGGTGAGTTGGAAGCAGATTGGGGTGTTATCAATTTAAGTGCATCACCAATTGCATTAAAAGCTAGACGTCAAATCATTAATGAGGTATCTGGTTCTTCAAATTATTTTTGCTGGGGCGTTTGCTATGACGCTGCTACAACAGTTTCTATTCTAGCGCAAACCATTGCTCCTGGGGATACCAATCATACTTTTTATGCCCATTATCTTCCTGAAGGTAATGCTGGTGTTACCACCATCAACTATCGTTTTTATGTGGATGGAATGACCAGTGATTATGCTGAGCAAGCGGTTGTCTTTTGCGTGGATGCAGATTGCACTGCGGGTATTGCTGAAAATGCAAACAATGCTTCTTTGAAGGTTTTGGGTGTTCAACCCAGTCACGGTTTGGTTTCTATGCAGTATGCCGTGACTTCAAGAAACGCTTCATTTGAGCTTTGGAATAACCAAGGTCAATTGGTCAAACGTGTTGGTATTAAAAACAACAATGGCCAAATCTTCCTCAATGCAGATGAATTGGCCAATGGTGCCTATGTCATTCGATTATTGGATGGCGACCAAACAATATCCAAGCATTGGATGGTGCAGCATTAATTAGTGTTTGAAATGTCTAACTCCTGTTGTAACCATGGCCATTCCGGCTTGGTTACAATAAGCAATGGACAAGTCGTCTTTGATTGATCCACCTGGCTGAACCACACTTCTTACTCCTGCGTTGAAAGCTATTTCAACACAATCAGGAAATGGGAAAAAGGCATCGCTGGCCATCACGGAATCCTCTAGGCTCAAATTGAAAGCATGCGCTTTTTCTATGGCTTGCTTTAGCGCATCAACTCTTGACGTCTGTCCGGTACCACTCGCAATCAATTGAAGATTTTTTGCCAGCACTATCGTATTGCTTTTGGTGTGCTTCGCGATTTTATTGGCGAAAACCAAATCGTTCAAGCGATCTGCATCAACCGCTTTCTCGGTCACTTGTTTCATTTCATCCATTCCTTCAATAACAGCGTCTGCTTCTTGAACCAAGACTCCATTCAATGTGGAACGCACCTGAATGCCTTTAGCACGATCTTGTTTTTGAACCAATAAAATTCTATTGGCCTTTCCTTTCAAAAGATCCACCGATTCCGCTGAATAGCTCGGAGCAATAACAACTTCACAAAACAGGGAATGGATTTTTTCTGCAGTTCCTAAATCAATTGTTCTGTTGGCAATCAATACACCACCGAAAGCTGAAACTGGGTCGCAAGCAAGTGCGGTTTCATAGGCTTCTTGGATGGTAGGTCTTGTCGCGATTCCGCAAGCATTGTTGTGTTTTAAGATGGCAAATGTTGGATCGTCTTTTTTAAACTCATCCATCAAAGCCACGGCAGCATCTACATCCAATAGATTGTTGTAGCTCAATTCCTTTCCGCTAATTTGATCAAAAAATCCTGCCAAATCCCCAAAGAACCAACCTTTCTGATGGGGGTTCTCACCATATCTCAATGGAGTGGATTGGGTTTCAGAAACTTTTAACGCGCTGTTTTTACCTTGGTCAAAATAGCCAAATATTTTACTGTCGTAGTGAGAAGAAACTTGGAAAGCTTGACCAGCCATGCGGTGTCTAAAAGACTCATCTGTTTTTCCATCGTTGTCTTTTAATACACTGAGTAAATCACTGTATTGATGGACGGATGGAATAATCACCACATCATTGTAGTTCTTGGCTGCAGCACGAATCAATGAAATTCCTCCAATATCAATTTTCTCAATGATGTCTTCATGAGAAGCTCCTGCAGCCAATGTTTTTTCAAATGGATACAAATCCACAATGACGCAATCGATGTGTTGAATGCCATGCTGCGCAACGTGTTGTTTGTCTCCGTTATGGTTTCTTCTGTTCAATATTCCTCCGAAAACCGCAGGATGAAGGGTTTTTACGCGCCCATCAAGAATTTCAGGAAAATGTGTAATATCCTCCACTGGCGTGACGGGAATACCCATTTCTTCAATGAATTTTTGTGTTCCTCCAGTGCTGTACATCTGTATGTTCAGACGGTGCATTTCTTGGATGATGGGGGCTAGACCTGTTTTGTCAAAAACAGAGATGAGGGCTGAGGTGATTTGCTTCATGTTCAAAAGATGAAGCCCGCAAAGATAAGTTCATTCATTGGGCAAGGACAAAAAATAATGGACACAAAAAAGGGAGCGTCAACTCCCTTTTTAATATTTCTAATCAGCGCAGTGTCTATCTCAAGTTGTGATAAACGGCTTGCACATCCTCGTCTTCTTCAATCTTTTCAACCAATTCAAGAATAGCATCTGTTTGTTCTTCATTCAATTCGGCAAAACTATTGGGGATGCGCTCCAATCCAGCTTTTTTGGGTGTGATATTCATGTCTTCCAATGCTTTGGACATATTGCCAAAATCACCGAAAGCAGTGTACAAAACAACTTCTTCTTCATCACGCTCCATATTCTCTAAACCATGATCAATCAATTCCATTTCCAAATCTTCCCAAGATGGATGTGCAGCAGGGTCAAGTCTAAAAACGCCCTTGCGATCAAATACAAAACTCAATGATCCGCTATTCCCCATTTGACCGCCTGCGCGGTTGAAATACATGCGGATGTTGGCCACGGTTCTGGTTGGGTTATCAGTAGCAGTATCTACAAAAATGGGCACCCCAAATGGTCCGTACCCTTCGTAAGCTACTTCTTCATAGTTGCTAGCATCTTTGCTGACTGCGCGTTTAATGGCGGCCTCAACGCGGTCTTTGGGCATGTTCACACCTTTGGCATTGATCACACATTGTCTTAATCTCGGATTGTAAGCTGGGTCTGGACCTCCGGACTTGACAGCCATTGCAATTTCTTTTCCAATACGCGTAAAGGCCTTGGCCATCTTGTCGTATCGTGCAAACATTTTGTGTTTTCTCTTCTCAAATATGCGACCCATAATCAATTCTTATTTGGACCACAAACCTACGAAATCCCTCGCAATTTTATGCTACCTTTGAAGTCTATGTTTTTGGAAAATGGTTCCAATAGAGGAAGGACACGGGGCTGGATCGAGGTGATCTGCGGCTCTATGTTTAGTGGAAAGACGGAGGAGCTCATTCGCCGCATGCGGCGCGCTGAATTTGCCAAATTAAAAGTAGAGATTTTCAAGCCAGCAATGGATACCCGATACAGCGATGATCAAGTAATTAGTCATATCGGAACATCAATTCGATCTACACCTGTGCCGCACTCATCTCAGATTCCTTTCTTGGCCACGGATGTGGATGTGGTGGGGATTGATGAAGCGCAGTTTTTTGACGCGGGAATTGTGGATGTCTGCAATGACCTGGCCAATGCCGGGATTAGGGTTATTGTGGCTGGATTGGACATGGATTACTTGGGCCGACCATTTGGTCCCATGCCCAACCTTTTGGCCATTGCCGAGTATGTCACAAAAGTGCATGCCATTTGCATAGATACCGGCGATCTTGCCCATCATTCCTACCGATTTTCTGACGAAGAAAGTTTGGTTCAGTTGGGGGAAAAGGACAAGTATGTTCCCCTATCCAGACAAGCTTTCCAAGAGCGCATGAAGAACAAAAAGTCCAATGAGTCATGACGGGTTATACCCTTGTTGAAATTGCCCAAATATTGAATGTTCCTATCATTGGCAGTGATCAAGGGATTGTAACTGAATATTCCATCGATACAAGGAATATTGGTCTTCCCAATCGAACTTTATTTTTTGCGATAACAACAGAGTTGGGAGATGGTCACGATCATGTCAGGTTGGCTGCGGAAAAAGGATTAATTTGTGCTGTAGTACAACGAGAAATAGAAGGTGTGTCTTGCGCACAAATTGTAGTGAAGGATGTTGTGGCAGCTTTGCAATTGCTCGCTCGCCACCATCGTGAACGATTTAATATTCCTGTGGTTGGCATTACAGGAAGCAATGGCAAGACCATGGTCAAGGAGTGGTTGAATCAATTGTGCAGCGCACATTTTAATATTTGCAGAAGTCCTAGGAGCTATAATTCACAGTTGGGTGTTGCATTGTCATTGTTACAGATCAATGAACAACATCAAATGGCCATCATTGAGGCAGGTATTTCAATGCCCAATGAAATGGGTAGTTTGCAGGAAATGATTCAACCCACATTAGGTGTTTTTACACACTTGGGTCATGTGCATTTGAGTAATTTTCCCAATCAAGGCGCATTGCGCACTGAGAAAATGAAGTTGTTTCAAAATACAATACCTGTGATTTCTCCAGAAATGGAGCCCATGGGCGAAATGTCTTTGCAATGGGGGCAAGGTGATGGTTGTAATTGGAAAGTGAAATGGATTCAATCGGAATCATTGCGTCAAGCCGATGTGGAATGGAAGAGCCAAAATTTTACTGTAACATTTCCCTTTATCTCAGATATTGAAACGGGCAATGCCATGACGGCATTGGTTACAGCTTTGCACCTGGGTGTTCCTGTTGAGCATGCAGTGGCTGGT
Organism: Flavobacteriales bacterium; assembly: GCA_947442505.1. GTDB lineage: Bacteria > Bacteroidota > Bacteroidia > Flavobacteriales_D > Sanyastnellaceae > CAMCTV01. The sequence continues at coordinate 7,424 of CANEVR010000082.1, forward strand.
GTTGGGTCTCTCTCTGCCCTAGATATGAGAATGGAGCAGTTAGAAGGAATTGATGAATCAGTTTTGATCAACGATGCTTATTCTTTTGATGTATCTTCTTTGAAATTGGCCATGCAAGATGTGTGGCGATTGCAAAAGGACCATCCTCACGTTTTGATATTGTCTGATATTCCTCAAGGAGATTTTCAGCAATATGTATCGATTCAAAACGAATATCGGGCTTATCCTTGGAGCCGTGTGATTTTGATTGGTACCCACTGGAAAAGCATCTCACCCATGGGTGCAGATGCTTATGGTGATGTTGTTGAATTTTTAAACAAAGTAGAAGAGCAGTCATGGGCGCGTTCAATAGTTTTGATCAAAGGTGCTCGGAAGAGTAAGTTTGAAGAAATCGTTCACCGATTGCAAGCCAAAAATCATTTGACCAGATTAGAGATTGATTTGGAGGCTGTGCAGCACAATCTAAACCATTATCGTTCTTTATTACAACCACAAGTGAAGATGATGGTGATGATAAAGGCCGATGCTTATGGTCTTGGAGCCATCGGTATTGCGCAATCTCAGGTTTTTCAGCATGTTGATTATATCGGGGTAGCCTATGTTGATGAAGGAGTGGCTTTGCGCCAAGCAGGCATATCATTGCCTATCATGATCATGAACCCCGAGCAGCAAAGTGTTAAGGCCTTATTGGATTTTAATCTAGAACCAGAAGTTTATTCTTTGGATTCGTTTCGCGCGATGCTCCGTCAAAAGGACTTGGTGGAACCAAACAAGGTGTTGGGCATTCATGTGAAAGTGGATACGGGAATGCGCCGATTGGGTATAGAACCACATGAATGGGAAATTGTTGCTGGAATGATAGAGTCAAGAAAGGATATCCAATTGCTTTCTGTTTTAACCCATCTGGCGGCATCGGAAGATGAACAGCACGATGATTTTACCCGTGAGCAATTGAGAAAGTTTGAAGCCGTTGTTTTGAAAGCCAAAGCCTTGAATCGCTCTGTAATGGCCCACGCGGCCAATTCAGGCGCCATTGAGCGTTGGCCTGAGGCGCAAATGGACATGGTGCGATTGGGAATTGGCTTGTATGGTTCCAGTTCCAATCAAGAAAGTTTGGAGCATTTAAAGACAACATGTGTTTGGAAGACCCACATTTCTCAGGTGAAGCAGGTTATTGCAGGGGAGTCAGTTGGGTATGGTAGAAGCGAGTTTAATATAGGTTCCGTTCAATTGGCTGTTTTGCCTGTGGGTTATGCGGATGGATTGCCCAGGATCTTGAGCAATGGCAAAGGAAGTGTATGGATCAAGGGAAAACGATGTCCTATAAAAGGTCGTGTTTGCATGGACATGACCATGGTGGATGTAACAGGGTTGAATGTGAAGGAAGGTGATGAGGTGGAGATATTTGGAAAAAATATCCATTTGCATGAGGTGGCGGCGTGGTGTGGAACCATTTCTTATGAAATTTTGACAGGAATATCAAACCGAGTAAAAAGAATATTTATCCAACAATGAAAAAA
>CANEVR010000083.1 GCA_947442505.1 Flavobacteriales bacterium
CGATGCGCACCCTGTATGATAGAAGGACCATCGCCAAAGACTGCCAAGGTGGCCAAGATGGGAAACAAATCGGGACAATCCGTTGCATCAAAATCAAATGACTTTATTTTAGACTGAAAAACCAGATATCCATCTTTCTTTTTTTCTACGCGAACTCTCGCCAATGCCATCACCTCCAAAATGGCTTGATCAGCCTGTGGAATTTCTGTTGACAATCCCTGAATCAGCAATCCTTCTTCTGCGCAAAGTGCAGCCGCTACAAACAGGAAAGCTGCTCCACTCCAATCTCCGTCCACTTTGATTGTTCGCGGTTGATACTTTTGTCCTCCCTCTACTGCATATCCCTTTTCCAATACTTGGATCTTCACACCAAAGGCATGAGCAACAGCAATGGTTGTGTCTACGTAGCCTTTGCTCGGAATATTCTCCAATTCCAGTTCAACTCCTCTCTTGGTTACAGCACCGGCCATTAAAATTCCTGTGATGAATTGACTGGAGTGAATGCGGGTTGAAATTACTTTACCTCCCATCAATGGTCCTTGTATGCGTGCAGGCAAAGCATCATTCTTCAATGCAATTTTAACATCCAGCATGGTCAACCATTCCTCCATGGTTTTCATGGATCGCTTGACCAAAGTTCCTGTACCCTCCATTACGATTTCTTCGTGCCACAGCCCAATGATGGGTCCAAACATTCTGGCCGCTAAACCACTTTCACCGACCGACAAACGATCCTTCGGCATTCTAATGTCTGCTTGAAAATTGAATGGATATCCTCCACGAACCAACAACTTACCGTTGTCATTTCTTACAACAGCTCCCAACTGTCTAATCACCTCCAACGCGTTGTTGCAATCATCCGAGTCCGGCAATCCATCAATGGTTGTTTCACCATTGGCCATTAAGGCACAAGCCAATATTCGTTGACCGATACTCTTACTTCGAGGAACTTGAACCTCGCCTCTCAAAACCGATGGATATACCGTTACCTTCATTTATGAGCAAAATAAATGCTCGCAATGCCTCCCGATAATGAAATAATTTGAACTTTTGAAAAGCCCACTTTGGATAAAATATCTTTGAAAGCCTCACCTTCAGGGAAAGCCTCAACGCTCTCCGGCAAATAGGAATATGCTCTGCTGTCCTTGGCCAACCAATTGCCAATCTTGGGCATTAAAAATTTGAAATAAAAACCAAAAAGTTGTTTGATGGGGAAACGCTTGGGTTTGGAAAACTCGATAATGGCTATGACACCATTGGGGGTCAAAACCCTTCTCATTTCTGAAAGACCTTGCTCCAAATTTTCAAAATTTCGCACGCCAAACGCAACAGTCACCGCATCAAAGGTCTCATCCGAAAATGGAAGATTCTCAGAATCAGCTTTGCTAAATTGTATGGTATTTTCCAACTCTTGAGAAACCACCTTTCTTCTTCCCACATCCAGCATCCCTTCACTGATGTCAATACCAGTAATGGAATCTACCTCTTTGTATTTCTTGGCGGTTAGAATGGCAAAATCGCCTGTCCCTGTTGCCACATCCAAAATACGCTTGGGCTGATATTGCTTGATCATCCGGATGGCGCGCTTTCTCCAAAGTATGTCTATTCCTAGGGAGAAGAAGTGATTTAAAAAATCGTACTTGTGGGCAATGTTATCAAACATTGCTTCTACTTCTTCTTTCTTACTTCCTTGGTTGTAAGGCTTAACTACTGGATTTGACATGTGGCAAATTTACGACGCCACTTCATTAACAAACTAAATTTCTTTGTAAAGCATCTCACGCGTGATGGGGACAACACCTACCTTCTCACAGACCAAACCACCCGCCAAATTGGACAATTGAGCTATTTCACTTTGTGAAGCTCCCGCAGATAAAGCCAATGAAGCCACAGCGATAACCGAATCTCCTGCACCAGAAACATCAACGATCTTTCTTACATGCGCTGTTTCTTGGAACAAATGATCACCGTCCCATATGGCAATGCCATGTTCTGACAAAGTAACCATGCTCATTTGCGCTTGCAAAGCTTGATTCAAGGTATCCAAAGCGGACTGTATAGAATTCTTCTGTGTAGGGTGAACGTCCATCTTCAAACCTTCTCGGAGTTCTTTCAAATTGGGCTTGAACAAGGTGCAATTTTGATAAGCCAAAAAGTTATCTTTTTTGGGATCTACCGTGGTTGGAATTTGCTTGATGCTCGCTTGATTCAGAACATGCGCTATGACCTTAGGGGTCAACACGCCTTTGTTGTAATCCTCCAATACGATGACTTGAGGTTGAAAAGCCAACAATGTCGCATCGAAGGCATCGAGTAAATTTTTCTCTTCGTTGTCATTTAAAACAAAGGTGACCTCTTCATCGATGCGAACCAAGTGATGACCTGCAGCTATCACACGGGTTTTAACAGTAGTGGGTCGATCATTGGAATGAATCAATGCCCGTGTATCGATGCTGTTCTCCTCAAACAAATCCACACAACGCTTTCCATGGTTGTCATTTCCTACAACCGAACATATGGCCACGTTGGCTTCTAAGGCAACCGCGTTCAAGGCCACATTAGCGGCTCCTCCTAATCGGTAATCCCATTTCTGAACCGCCACCACTGGAACCGGAGCTTCAGGAGATATGCGATCTACTTTGCCCCAACAGTAGGCGTCAATCATGACATCACCCACGACCAAAACCCTTTGATTGGGGAAAGCGTCTACTATTTCCTTTAGTCTGTTGTTCATTTTCTAATCTTGTAATGCTGCCAAACCATTCTTAAATCGCAACATAGCTTCCCTTAACACCTCATCGCTTGTGGCATATGAAATCCGGATGCAATTGGGATCTCCAAATGCTTCACCAGTGACCAAAGCCAAACGGTGCTCTTCCAATAAATAGATACACAAATCTTGAGCAGTTTCGATGCGCTTATCGTTGTATTGTTTACCCAAATAAAATCTAATGTCTGGAAAGAAATAGAATGCTCCTTCCGGTAAATTGATTTTGATATTGGGAATATCTTTCAATAAATCAAATACCAAATCTCTTCGGTGGCGAAAGGTTTTTACCATGTCTGCGACAACACTAGGATCGGCCTCTACAGCTGCTTTGGCAGCCATTTGCGCAATGCTATTGGCTCCTGAAGTTACCTGTCCTTGCATTTTATTGCAAGCATCTGTAATCCATTTTGGCGCTGCCAAATAACCAATTCTCCAACCGGTCATGGCAAAAGCCTTGGATACGCCGTTCACTGTTATGGTTCTGTCCCACATTCCATCAATGGCAGCCATACTCACGGGTCGCTCGCCAAAATGAATCAACTCATAAATCTCATCACTGATGATATACAATCCGGGATACTCCAAAATGACATTGGCAAAAGACTGCAATTCTGAGAGAGAATAAACAGATCCTGTTGGATTGCATGGCGAAGAATAAATAATCAAACGCGTTTTGTCCGTGATGGCATTCTTCAATTGATCAGCGGTAATTTTATAATCGTTCTCAACGCCTGCTGGCACTTCTACTACAACTCCTCCCACCATTTTCACTATCTCAGCATAGCTAACCCAATAAGGACTGGGCATAATGACCTCATCACCCTCATCCACCAATGAAAGAATGGCATTGGCGATGCACTGCTTGGCGCCTGTAGAGACCAAGATCTCATCAGGCGAATAAGTCAACTGATTGTCCCGCTTCAGCTTATTGGCTATGGCTTTACGCACATCAGCCAATCCGTTCACTGGTGGATAGTGGGTTATGTTATCCTTCATGGCTTGAACGGCTGCGTCTTTGATAAACTCAGGGGTATTAAAGTCTGGTTCACCCAAACTCAAACTCACCACAGCCACTCCTTGTTGCTGCAACTCTCTGCTCTTACGGGCCATCGCCAATGTGGCGGACTCCGTCAATTGTGTCACCATCATAGATGGTGTTCCTGCTCTTTTCTCCCTATTGATCATTGCAATGGTATTGGAAACAAACTTACTATTTTAATTTTTATATGGCGCGATGGAAGCAAAGAAATAATAGACGGAGCCACTCTCGAAACAAGTGGCCAATTCTTCCTTGGTCAACGGTTCCATTTTTTTCCAACCAGCATTCAGCGGGAAAAGTTGATATCCTTTGTTGTCAAAAAAGTCAAATATCATTTCGGGCGTGGTTTGGTAAAACTCTGAAGCTCCTTTGCCAAATTCAAAGATGATATCGGGGTGATCTCTATTGATAATAGTCTCACCGCCCTGAAGGACTTGCCATTCCCCACCCTCTACATCAATTTTAATCAAATCCACCTTGGGCAAAGTGCATACATCGTCCAATCTTGCACATTGCACTTCTATTCGCTCAATCTCTGGATGCTCCAGCGCATAGGTTCGCCTTTTAAGCCCGCTGTAAGCAGGAGCATTCTTCACCCAATGAAAAGTAGTCTTTTCGTTGTTATCGCTCAATGCCAATTCCTTAATGAATACGTTGCCCTGTTGAAATTTACTTCTGAGATCCTGGGCCATTGACGGAATAGGTTCAAATCCCCAATGGTTGCCCTGTGGCGCAAACTGAATCATCCATTCCAGCACTTCGCCTTTGTGGCATCCAACATCAATGGTATTGGAATCAGCTCGCAAGCGGTAGGACAAAAAAGCATGGGTTGCCCGGTCATAACGCATGTTCTGCGTAAGGTCCAAATGCAATGTCCAACAGATTTTTCTGATCGCCTCCTTCCAAGTCATTCAAGCAAAAATACGACTTTGTGGCTTTTCCATCAAATCTGTTGAGGAGAACCACCTTTTGCATTTAATTTGAAGCATGAAAAACGAATTGACATTGACCCAAGCCATTGAGCATGTAAAGACCTTTCACCATGCCTTTATGCTTCCTGTTCGACAAGAGCCCATGACACATATTCCCGAAAAAGAAATGAATTTGCGTTTCAATTTGATGAAGGAAGAGAATGAAGAGTATTTGGAAGCTGCGCAAAACGGAGATATTGTTGAAATTGCAGATGCCCTAGGCGACATGCTTTACATCTTGTGCGGAACCATCAACGCCCATGGACTGCAAGCCGTCATGGCACCCGTTTTTGAAGAAATTCAACGCAGCAACATGAGCAAATTGGACGCAAACGGTCAACCCATTTTCAGAGAAGATGGCAAGGTGATGAAAAGTGAATTGTACTTTAAGCCAAATATTGCCAAAGCAATGGGCATTGAGTCCTAATTACTCCTTGGTTAAAAATGCTCCGCGTGCATCGCCATGTGGTGGATTAAAATAACCATATTTCAGATGTGGAAATTCTGATTTGATTTGGTCCATCACATTCTTGATACCCAAACCTTCTGGAAGTTCCATAACGTTCAACTTGCCCAAGTACCAGTCGGGATCAATGTTAAAGTTGCGCCATTGAATCATGCTGATATCCGTGTAGCGAATAAAGTCTTGCAATGCCTTTAGCTCCTCGGGATGATCGGTCATTCCTGGAAAGGTAAAGTAATTGATACTGGCCCAACCACCATGCTGACGTACGATACGTGCTGATTCTCTGATGTCCTCAAATTGATAATTGTTGGGCAAGTAATACGCCTCATAAATGTCTTTTCTTACAGAGTTCAAGCTGACACGAATGCTGTCCAAGCCTACCTTCATCAATTCTTCTACCGCCTTAGGCTTACTGCCATTGGTATTGACATTGATGATACCGCGTTTGGTTCTCTTTCTAATCTCCACAATCACATCCCGAATCAATTGCCAAACCAAAAGCGGCTCTCCTTCACAACCTTGACCAAAGCTCACAATGGCCCTTTCAGCAGATTCCAAATGCGGAACAGTGAATTCCAAAATCTCATCCACCGTAGGAATAAAATCCAATCGATCTTGAGGTGCGGTTAACTCATGCTCTTTGGGTTGAAATGAAATACAACCCAAACAATTGCTGTTGCAAGCCGGTGAGATGGGAATGGGACATTCCCAACGCCCCATGAAGAAATTGCGCGCAGCAGGGCAGCAATAGCGCAGCGAACAATTTTGACCCAAGTGTTGAATCAAACGGTTGTCCGGATGCTGCGCGATGCGCTCCTTGGTGACTTCCCAAATTTTCTCACGATCAAAATTCACCAAGTCTTGGCGTTCATCAGGATCAATGCGCACCGCTGTGGTATAAAACTTATCATCCAACCAACCCACTGTTGTATAAGCATACAACGGCAAAGTAGGCGCATTCTCTTCCTCAGTTCCAAAAGCTGCGGAATACAACTGGGTGTATGCCGGAGCGTTCAACGCTGCTACAGCTTGAACATCCTCACGGATGATCATCTCTCCTGATTCTTCCAGGCCATACGGTCTGCGACCCGGTAAAGTCAACAAATCACTCCCAAATGGCAACTCGATAAAATCCTCAGGTGTCAATGGCAATACATTGAAACCAGACCTCCCCACAGCTTCATATCGGGTATCTTCAAAAATATTTCCCTCCGCATCGGCATAAACCATGAAAGGGACTCTCCAAGGATGTTTTGTTTCAGACATGCTACAAAGTTAGCCATACTGCTTGCTTTTTCCTTTATTTTTGATTCGCCATGGAATTGATATTTTTAGGAACAGGAACTTCACAGGGTGTGCCCGTGATTGCATGCAACTGCAATATCTGTTGTTCTAAAAATCCAAAAGATCAGCGCCTGCGCACGTCCGTTTTGATTCGTGATGAACACCAAACCATTGTCATTGATAGCGGCCCCGATTTCAGGCAACAACTGCTCAGGGAGCAAGTTCAATCATTGGATGCCGTGCTATTCACCCATGAGCACAAAGACCACATCGCAGGATTGGATGATATCAGAGCATTCAATTACCGCTATGACAAGGCTATGAACGTGTATTGCACAGATGCCGTGGAAACGGCATTGCGCAGAGAATTCAATTATGTTTTTGAAAATCAACACTACCCCGGAGTTCCAAAAATCAACCTACACTCCATTACTGAGGAGCCATTCAAAATAGGATCATGGAACATCACTCCATTGCCAGTCATGCACCTCAATCTCCCTGTGTTTGGATTTAGAATTGGCCATCTGAGTTATGTTACTGATGCCAATTACATGAGTGAGGAAACCAAAGATAAAATTCGCGGCAGTCAAATCTTGATATTGAATGCGCTCAGAAATGAAAAGCACCCTTCACATTACACCCTTGAAGAAGCCATTGCATTAGCTCAAGAACTCCACATTCCACAAGTATATTTCACCCACATCAGCCACCAGTTGGGTTTGCACCAAGAGGTTCAAGCCGCTTTGCCCTCCAACATGCAACTGGCCTATGATGGTCTAACGCTAACTTTTTAGTCATGTCTCGCATTTTATATTGGACCCTTTTGATCCCCATCAGTCTGCTGCCCTATTGGGTATTGTATCGCGTCAGTGATTTTTTCTTTGTTGTTCTTTATTACATTCTAGGTTACAGAAAAAAAGTAGTTCGTCAAAACATCGACCGCTCCTTTCCTGATAAATCACAACAAGAAAAAAGAAAAATAGAACGCGGCTTCTACCAGCATTTCTGCGATTTAATCATTGAGACCGTCAAACAGTTTACCGTCTCAAAAAGCCAAGCCAACAAAAGAATGACCCATCAAAATGTCGAGGCTTTTCATCGGTTTGAATCGATGAATCAATCCGTCATGATTTGTGGCGGACACTACAACAATTGGGAATTGTGGGCCATCACAGGACCGCTGCATCTGAAACACAAAGTTGTCGGGATTTACAAAAAAATTGCTGATCCATTCTTTGATGAAAAAATGCGTTCGACCCGTGGAAGATTTGGAACATTGTTGGTGAGAACATTGGACATTGGACAATATCTCAAAGACAACCATGATAAATTCATCGTTCCCGTTTTTGCGATTGATCAATCTCCTGCCAATCCCAGAAAATCATACTGGACAACTTTTCTAAATCAGGAAACGGCGTGCTACTATGGCCCAGAGAAAATCAGCAGAGAATACCAATTCCCCATTATTTACGCACACATTTACAAAGTTAAAAGGGGCTATTATACCACGGTCTACGAACTCATTGAGGCTGAGCCACAAAATTGTGATAAAGGACAAATCATAGAAAGACTGAATCAAGCGCTTACCGCAGACATCATGAAGCAACCATCATCTTGGTTGTGGTCGCACAAGCGTTGGAAGCACAAACGTCCCGAAGGTGTCGCTTTTCAGCACATTCATTGATTATTTCCAAAAGTCCATCACCGTTTGTCGCGTCACCGAATGGTAAACACCTTTGTACAAATCCAAGTAATTCTTGGCTTCATTTGAACGCCCTTCATGAATCAACTTCTTATACAAGGGAGCTATGAATTTTCTTCTTCCCACCTCACCTAAGAAAGAAGTCAATACATTCTGAGCATGCGATGACTGATCGTTCATTTCAATGCTCTTCAATATCCACGCAAACAAAATCTCCTTGTTCTTGGTGCTTGACACTTGGTGAAATTGATCCCAAGTATGAAACTGTTCTAGGCTCTTAAACTTGACATTGGTCAAGAAACGATACTGCTCCTGATAGGTCCATATCTTCCATGGAATTTGATCATTGTTCAACGAGTCGTTGTTGTATCGTGCAACCAATTCATCCACTTTCACAATGCGATCAGAAACAATCGGATAGGCATTATCTGGAATATTGGGTTCATATACCCAGTGGTTGACACCAATATAATTGGCATTACCAGGATCTAGCAATTCACGGTGCAGAATTTCGATGAAGCGCTC
>CANEVR010000084.1 GCA_947442505.1 Flavobacteriales bacterium
ATGGCGAAGCCATTTTGCTTTTGCTAGTTAAGCCCCCCTTTTAGGTCCATTCAGCCCGAACGAAGTGAGGAGCTGAATAATCCTGCCAGAATCAAACCGCAGGTTTGAATGAATGAAAAGACAGAAAAAAGCTAAGATGCGTAGCATCTAGCTTTTCCTAGTGAAGCCCCACATGAATGTCCACCGAGCGCAGCGAGGTAATCTTTCTTTCTCTTTCTCTTTCTCTTTCTCTTTCTCTTTCTTTTATTGTCATCCTATGCGTTGCCCCGCTCACTGCGTTCGCGGGTCGGGCTTTCCGCTTGTATCTTTTGGCTGCGCCAAAAGGATACCGCTTCAATCCCTCACTGATTACACCTTCTATCCAGACTTCCTTTTCTTGATTTTTCTCTGTTCACTTGGCGGTAAAAAATTGTCTTTGGTCACCACCTTTTTTCCTGTTTTTGCTTCTAATTCTTTTTTCGCATTATTGGCAATGCGCCCACCTTGCTTTCCCGCTGTCGCATTTTCTTGAAGGCCTTTGGCTTCATCTGCTTCTGCAATTTGTCGGGTGGATAATTCGGCCAACGCCGTAAACAGCAATTCAGCCTCGCTCATGTGATCCCGCAAATTTTGCGATTTCAGTCCTTTTATTCTCTTGTGATCCTGAACACTTAAACCTGTCCACTCTTGATGAATAATATTGGTCAAATAAGCGAATTCTTCATTTTGAGTAACACCGTTTTCCTTCCAATAATCAGTCAATTTATTGCGGGTTTCTTGTCCCGTCATTCTTTGCTGAATCCACTTTTCGCTTCGTCCTTTTTTCTTCCAATTTTCGCGTGCACGATCCATGCTCAGACTTGGATCTTGGATTTCTTGCAAACGCTCATATCCCACTTTAGCCAGCCATTGCTTAAAAGGCTCCGCTTTGGGCGAAGGAATAGATTGAACAAGCCTAAAGATTTGTTCTACATTGCCAACATCAGTTTCCCGCATCTTTCCATCTTCAGATAACATTTTCAACCGGTTACAATTTGTAACCGTTTCATTCCCTTCTTTGAGCAATCTGCTTTTCAAGACCTTCCAATAATTTCTGGATCGCTCTACACTCGGCTGATCTGTCAATATTCCAACAATGTCGACGACACTGAAATACCATGTTTCATTTTCTGAGTCGTAGTGACTTCTGACTTTCTTGTCTTCAAAGATTTGAATGTTGTTCATGGGATGTTTTGATTGAGTGAATAAAGATTTGTGGTTCTGTCAATAGATAAGACTGATGTGATAAAACTACAATTTTAAACCACCTAAAAACCAATTGTTGAAGAAAAAGGGTGGTTGTGAATAGCGCAACTACAATATCTCCAACAGCATTATTTTCACTCACTTTTTAAATGCACTATCCTATTTGCGTTGCCCCGCTCACTGCGCTCGCGGGTCGGGCTTTCCGCTTGTATCTTTTGGCTGTGCCAAAAGGATATCGCTTCAATCCCTCACCGAAATTATCGCACCACATGATTGATTCCGTTTATCTTTGCTCCTCCAAAAAAGTTTGGTCCCGTAGTATAATGGATATTACATGGGTCTCCGGAACCCAGGATTCGCGTTCGATTCGCGACGGGATCACTTTTTTATCTTGCCATTAAGAGCAACAAGGCCATCACCGATAATGCCAAGCCCGCCCAGTTGATCTTGCTCAATCGCTCTTTAAAGAACAACACAGCAATCATGGTGCTCAGCATCACCACTCCCAAATTGTTCAGACAAATGATGCTGGTCTTCAGCATCCATCCGCTGTCTATTGTCTTGATCAAAAAGAAGATCGATCCGTAATTCACCACGCCCAATAACGCGCCGTATTGCCACTCCTTCTTGCCAAATTGAAAGGTCTTTCCTGTCTTGCGCCATTTGTTATATAGGACAAACAACAATCCACTGATGCCAGCGGTCAAAAAAGGCAAACAGGCATACAATGACAAGGCTGATGCGGTTTGCGCAGTCTCAGACAACTTAGGAATCATGTAATCAATCAAGGTCGATCCAAAAAAGATGATGGCCGGATAAACCAACATCGACCGCTCAAAGCGTCGTCCATCTGCCTTGATTGAACTCAACACTATACCCATGATGGCCAATCCAATGGCAATCCATTGCACCGACGTCAATTGCTCTTCTGGATTGGTCAAGGTAAATATGATGACCACCAATACCAACGACATTTTTCCCGCTATGGTGGTGTTGCTCACCCCAACCAACTGCGCCGATTTGCCTGTTACATTAAAAATACTGATGAAGGATATTCCCAACAGCAATGCCCCCCAACTCCAAGTCGGAAATTGCAAAGCCTCGTCAAGTCCCGCTCTTAAGTCCGTTGCCATGCTGATACCAAAGGTGAAGGCCACCAAATAATTGACCATGATGGCTTCAAATACCTGAACACCTTTGATGGCAAACCATTTGAACAACAGGTACAACAGGGTAGTGGAGAGTATGGACAGTATGAGGAAGGTCATCGGTAATAAATTTTTAATTGGTCATCACCAATGGTTTGTTGTTCACTCAGCTTTTCACTCCATACTGGAGCTGCTGTTCCCTGTCCTAACAAATGGGGTGATTCAAAAATGCGCACTTCATCCCAGCAATCTCGGTCAATGAAGGTTTGCAATGTATGTCTTCCGCCTTCAACCAATATCGAGGTGATGCCATTTTCAAAACAATATTGAAGAATGGTTTCTATCGCATGGTTTGAGTAGGGCAGGGCAGTTATGCCTTCGGGCAATTGATCAAGGTGTTGGTTGTCTTTGTAAACAACCACCGTATTTGGTGGACATTGTCCAATGTGAAACTGCGTATAGGGTTGCAATTGCAATTGTGGGTCAATCACAAACCGAATGGGTGATAAGGTGTTATCGGCGTGGAATGTCAATCTGGGATTGTCCACAGAAACAGTTCGTCTACCGACCAATATCGCCATTTCTTCTCTTCTCCACTGTTGCACCAAAGCTCTACTGGCCGCGCTGCTGATGGCAATGCTTCCTTTTTCGCCATTGGTGCGAACGGGATCAATAAATCCATCTGCACTTTGCGCCCATTTCAAAATGATGTAGGGTCGTTGTTTTTCAAAATGCGCATTGAATCTTCGGTTCATCCATCGGCAAGCCTCATCTTCAATTCCGGTGACGACTTCTACACCGTTGGCTCGAAGATATTCAATTCCTTTTCCATTCACTTTTGGATTGGGATCTTGCTGTCCAACCACCACTCTGGGAATCTGATGGGCAACAATGAGTGAAGCGCAAGGCGGCGTCTTGCCTTGGTGCGCGCAGGGTTCTAGTGTTACGTATAGAGTGGATTGAGCGAGCAAACTTTTGTCCTCCACGCTGTTGATGGCGTTCACTTCAGCATGCGCTTCTCCAAATTTTTCATGAAAACCTGTTCCGATGACTTTGTCATTGCATACAACCACAGCACCAACCAAGGGATTGGATTTTACCTGACCCAAACCCTTTTGGGCAAGATCAATGGCCAACTGCATGTATGTTGTTGCATCAAAACTCATCCACCAATTTTACCGGGACCGCCCAATTTCATCACAATCAAAAACATCAACATCGCAATGGTAAACAACGCCATCATTGCAGCCACCAGTCCAATTGCAAATAGCGCAATGATTCCTAGCACGGCCAAAATAAGCATAACTCCCGTTATACTGCCCAAGCTGATGGCGGCAATCAATGCAATGATGCCCAATACACACAAGATTCCAATGCCAATTTCAAAAAAGAACGAAGTAGCCTTTAGCAATGCCAATTTTCCTTTCTTCTTGGGTTTGGGAGCATCGTAGGGCAGCGCATAATCGCCTTCTTCTTCAACAATCGTAGTGTCCATGTATGGATCAGGCATGGGAACATATTCTTCAGAAATGACTTCCTCAGAATCAATGATATCAGTGTCTGGATTGATTCGCCATACCTCTTCTTTTACCAAGATCAATTCCTCATCGCTCAAAGAACATACCGCGGGATCTGTACGTTTTGCTTTGGCTTTTACTTGATCATCGGTTGATGCAGAGTTAAAACTCCACTTTCCTCTTGCGTCGTATTTTTTGATCAGAAAGGAGGCATTCTGACAAGCACTCAAAATCAATATGGATAAGAGTAGAAGGAAATTATTTTTTTTCATTTTGTAGTGTAGGCACCACCCATTTTGTTGAATTTTCTTGACCAATTTCTTTTTTAAAAATGGGTACTGTTTTTTTTACTTCATCCATTAGCACATCCAATGCGCCAAAAGCATCCTTGCGGTGTTTAGCGGAAATGCCAACCCAGACTGCCGTTTGACCAACAGCAACTTTTCCCAATAAGTGATGAAAATAAATCGATTGAATTTCAAATTGACTTTGAAGTTGCACCGCAATTTTTTCCAATTCTTTGATGGCCATTTCCGGAAGTCCTTCGTATTCTATGCTGGCAACTTGCTCTTGGTCGCCCATGTCATCAGGTCGCACAATGCCTTCGAATATCACCGTGGCTCCTGTAGAAACCTCTTGAACAAAGGCCTTGATGGCATCTGCGTTGACAGGTTCACTTGAAATACTGAAGTGTTGTAGCATACTCATCCTCCGCTAACAGGTGGCATTAAATACAACTTCATTCCATCTTTGATTTCATAATCATCGGGCTGATAGGTTTGATCAAAAACCACTGCGATGGGCAATTGCGGATGGATGGTAGGAAATTGCTTGAGCCAATTCCGGAGATCGAGAACCCTTGCGGGTTCTGGGTGTTTCCAAACAAACCAATCATGACCCAAGGTGTCTTTGAGTATTCCAAATGCCATGATGTCCACACTTATCTCTGCCATATCAATTGCTGTCCTGCAAATATCAATAAGATTCCGGTTATCCACTTCACTTGTTCTTGCTTTAACCAAGAGATGGAGATCTTACTTCCCATCCAACCTCCGATAACGACAGCAAACAGCCAATCCAAATGAACTTCGTTCCAAGTTAAGTCAGATCTAGTGGCCAAAATGACAATGGACAAAAATGAATTCACGGCAATGAATAAGGCTGTGAAAGCCGCGATTTCCTTCGGTTTCCCCCAACGACTCAAATGCAAGATTGGCGAAAAATAGATTCCACCTCCAATGCCCGTCAATCCCGCAATGCTACCAATGAAAAATGAAATCCATCTCAACACGCGCGCTGGAATGACGACGATCCAACTCTCCCAAAATTTTTGCCCCAATATGGATATTCCTCCCAAAGTCAAAAAGATGCCCAAAAGCAATTGATGAATGGCAACTTTGAATTCAATCAAACCAAAAATCATGCAGGGCAGAGCCGCCCATACAATCAAAGCCGTGACCTCTTTTTTTCGATCTCTAAGCACAGCAAATTTCATCCAAGCACTTTGTATCGTTACTCCCAAATTATTGATGAGTCCATTGAGCTTGATAACAAAGAAGGGCAGGGCAGTCACCTGAGACAATACCGCGAGATACATGCTTCCTCCGCCAAATCCGGCAGAAGAATAAACAAAAGCAATGGCGAAAAATACAAGGGTAATCAACCTTGGATGTTTTTCATTTGATCCATGATTTTCTTGACATCCTCATCAGCTTTGCGCAATTTGTCTTGGCAAAACTGAACCAAGTAGGCTGCGCGGGCTACTTTTTCCGAAAGCAAATCAATGGAGATCTCATCATTCTCAATGGCCACGGCAATGTTTTCTAATTCTTCATAAGCTGCTTCATAGCTAGCGGGAATCGTTTGTTCAGTCATGTTGTATGTCTTGTATTTGTGTGGTGATTTGGCCATCTTTCAATTGAATGACCAATGGTGTATCTCCTTGCAATTGGGTCAAGGACGAAATGGTTTTTCCTTGTTGTTTTAAAATACCAAACCCCCGGTTCAGCCATTTCTGTGGCGAATGGGCTTCGACAAATTGGGTTATGTTTTTCACGGCCAATTCTTCGCGTGATACTTTCTCAGCACCTTGTTTGGCAATCGTTTTCCAAAATTGCGCAATGCCCGTATTTTGCAATTGAACATTCTTTGGAATCGACTTTGAAATGTCTTTCCACCATTGTTGCGCATCGGTTTGGGCTTGTCGGATTAAATCAAGTGAATCAGTTTGAATGTTGACTTGTAAATTTTGCAAATCCGATTTAGCTGCTGACAGTCGCCCTTGGGCAGATGCAGTTGTGGTCAATTGCATACTATTGATGTTTTTTGTTTTTTCTTGAATGCGTAAGGAAACGCGCTGTTGTATGCTTTGCCAATTTCCTAGGGCAAAGGATTCGGCGTTTTCTTGGTGATGCAAAATGACTTCAGCAACTTTGGTGGGCGATTTGTAAGCACCATGCGCAACTTGGTCGGTGAGAGAAACATTTCGGGTATGTCCTATGCCTGTGAATATGGGAATGGGGCATTTGAGAATGGCTTCCACCAGGCTCAACTGATCAAAAGCATGCAAGTCCAAAGCAGCACCACCACCACGAACGATCACAATAACATCAAACTTTTCCTGGGCCAAAAAAACTTGAACAATGGCTTGCTTGATGCTCTCTGCAGCCGTCTCACCTTGCATCACCGCAAAGAATGGAGCAATGGAAAAAGTATAACCCTGGCGGTTTTTGATGAGCTCATCTAGGAAATCTATTCCACCTTCTGCCCCCTTGGCGGTAATCAAAGCAATGCGTTGAATAATCAATGGCAAAGGCAAACTTTGGTTGAGGCTTTTCAAATTGCCATCAACCATTTTCAACTTGTCGGGATGCTTGATCAATAATTTTTGCACCGTCTTTTCTTTCTCTTGCGCCAATGCCCCAATGGTGTAATTGGGGTCAATGTTCAACACTTGGGCACTGATGCCATATTCAGGATGGTATTGCACACTGAGTTTGAACAATACTTGTAGTCCAGCTTTCAATGGCTGACCAGTTGCTTTTTCAAATTGATCAATCAAAATCAAATTGCGCCAAAGTTTGGCCTCCAAACGGGCTTTGAACTTACCAGGTGATTCAGATTTCTCTACCAAGCCAATATGGGCTTGCTGCTTGTCTCTTTTAATGGTGACTTGTCCAATCTCTGCAATCACATCAAAAGATTGACCGCGGAATTGCTGTTCTACCGTGGCCTGAATCATGGAATTGAGTTCAGAGAGCAGAATTGGCATCAGATGTCAGTTGCAGATTTGATTTTTTTCTTGAACAACATTCGGAACAAACCACGTCGCTTTTTCTCTTTTTTCAATACCGAAAACTCCACTCCAGCTATGGCCTGAATGGAAAGCGATTGATTGTCTAACTTTGGCAATGATGTCCCTAAAATGATTTTTTCATTGGCTGTAGAATCCCAGAATGGAGAAGCATACACTTTGATGAAAGGGGAGAAGACCAATCTTGGTCCCAACAATAAAAGTCGATGTCCCATGCCTACACTGAACACGGGATTGAACAACAGCTTGGATTGAAAAGCAATTTTGTCATTGATGGAAGAGGTAGCCCGCGAAACGGAATACCCCGCACCAATGGTGAAATAATACCTTGGTCCCAAAGGTCCCGTGGTCATTTTTCCTTTGATGGCTTTGGGATTGAACATCAAATCCACCATACCCATGCCGTTTTCCATTTTAGTCCATCGCACCACATCGATATTGCTCCAACGCTGGTCCATGCGGTGATAGGACAATTCCCATTGCAAATACAAGCCGCGGGTTGAACTGATCTTGGTGTATTTTCTGAAAGCGGTCCCATACCCGTGCTGCTGATAGCGCAATCCTTTGGGGTAGGTTTGAGCAGTAAGGTTAAAAACTTCTGTAGCGTTTCTGGTGGGTTGGTTCCAAAAATACTGATAGCGCATGTCCAACGACCATTGCGCTTGGGTTGCTAAACCCATCAACAGAGCGAAAATCATGAATAAGGTCCTCATGCCTTCTCCTCCTTCATGATTTTTTCCACGGCAATGGCTGCTGTTTCCATAGCACCATGCAAAGTGCCATGATGCCCTTGGGAATGAGTAGCCTCTCCTGCCCAATATATTTTGCTTTGTATCG
>CANEVR010000085.1 GCA_947442505.1 Flavobacteriales bacterium
GTTGTAAAGAACGTTGCTGTTAAGCGGGTGCAAAAGTACACGCATTTCTTTACTACACAAGGATTATTTTAATATTTTTTCTCGACTACTGCTTAATCTCTTGTTTTCCAGCTCTTAAAAAAGTTACTTTTTTTTGCTGTACATCTCTTTTCCTCCAATGAATGTGGCAATAACTATGTTTTCCTGCAATTGATCTGGTGTTCCTGTCATTAAATCCACACTTGTCATTATAAAATCAGCATCCTTGCCCATCTCCAAACTGCCCGAGTAATGCTCAGCAAATCGTGAGACAGCATTCCATATGGTCATACCTCTTATGGCCTGCTCTCTTGTTATGGCCTCATTGGGTTGAAAAGGATTGACCATAGTGCCTCCTTTATCCTTTCTAAAGACAGCAGCAAAGAAAGTCTTCATGGGGTCAATATCCTCAATAGGAAAATCGGTGCCCAATGCCATCATACCGTTCTCCTTTAATAGTGATGCATACTTATAGGCCTCAACTACTCTGCTTCGACCAAGTCTCTGCCAGGCCCATGGCGAGTCACTGGTGGCATGCGTCGGCTGAACCGATGGTATGATATTGAATTGCCCAAACATTGACACATCATTTTGATCTACCACCTGGGCATGTTCAATCCTCCAGCGCTTATCATTGCTGCCTCCCAAAATCTTCGCGTAGTCATTTAATACAACTCGATTTGCACTGTCTCCTATTGCGTGCGTGCAAACTTGAAACCCTCTCTTGTCTAACGCCAACCATTCCTTCATCCACTCTTCATGATTGCCTAGCATTTTTCCAAAATCTTTTTTGCCTTCTGCCAATAGATCTTGATATGGATTAATCAAACATGCCCCACGTGATCCCAATGCACCATCTGCATAATATTTGAAGCTGCGCACCACAAGCTGATGATTAGCCGTGTCAATACCACTCTTTATATAATGTGCAATTGTTGCCTTGTCTTGCGAAGCCATGATGTACATGGGCATATTAATTACTCCAGCCCTCTGCAGGGAATCCAGAAACTGAATTTCATCCCTATCTAAACCGGCCTCAGTTATATGGGTTAAACCAACTGCAAAACAATCCTTTTGGGCCAACACCAATCCCTTCTCTTTATCTTTCTTATTATATGCAGGTATGGCATCTTGCATTGGAATCATTGCGTTGTCTACAAGGATACCTGTTGGCTCACTGTTGGGGTATCTATAGATCTGCCCTCCCGCTATGTCAGATGCCCTCATCAATCCTGCCAATTCTAAAGCCTTTCGATTGGCAATACCTGCATGACCGTCAACGCGCATCAACCAAACTGGTCTATCTGGGAACAATTCATCCAACCTTTTCCTATCAGGCATGGCTTGGCCTGGCCAAAGGTTTTGATCCCATCCCCTACCAATAATCCAATCCCTGTCTGAATCATGCTGTTGTACTTTAGAACAAACTGCTTCCCATGAGTTTAATCCATTCAAATCCACTTCATTCTTGAACAACGCATAGGCTAAGAAATGCGCATGTGCATCTTGAAAGCCAGGGTAAACAAATTGGTGCTGCGCATCGATCATTCTTTTTGCGCTGTATGCGTTTAAAATCTCTCGTTCTTTACCAATCGCCAGAATCTTCCCATCTTTGATGGCCATGGCCTCTGCTTTCGAAAAAGCATCGTCCACCTGATAAATCGTCGCATTGTGCACGATAAGATCCACATCTTGAGTGGAAAAGCGACATCCTGACATTCCGATGATTGTCAACAGGAGAAATAAAACGCTGCCGCTTTTCATACTATGCATTTTTGTGAAGTACGCTTGCCGAAGCTTGAGCTGTGGGCATGATCCAAACATCTTGAATATTCACATGGGGTGGCCTTGTAATCATGAACAACACAGTCTCTGCGATGTCCTGGGCCACCAATGGCTGGAAACCATCGTATACTTTGCTTGCTATTGTATCATCTCCTTTGAATCTTACCAAGCTGAACTCCGTCTCTGCTGCGCCTGGACAAATCTGACCAACTCTTATATTGTGTGTCACCAAATCAATGCGCATGGCTTGTGTTATTCCGTCCACCGCGAATTTGGAACCATTGTAAGCAACTCCACCTCCATAGGCTTGCTTTCCAGCAACAGATCCGATGTTGATGATGGTGCCAGAATGTTGTTCTACCATCCATTGTGATACATATTTGGACATCCACAACAATCCTTTGACATTGGTGTCCATCATTCTCTCCCAATCATCTGAGATTCCCTGATGAATGGGCTCCCGACCTACAGCCAATCCTGCATTATTAACAAGCGCAAAAATCTCCTTTGTCCATAGACGACATTTCTTGACAAAATCCTCCACTTCTGATTCAATCCTTATGTCAAGCACTGCTGTCCATACTTGTGCGCCAATATTTTCACATTCAGTTCTAACCTTCTCCAATCTGTCTTCCCTGCGCCCACATAGGATCAAATCAAATCCATTGCGGGCCAAAGTATAAGCTGTTGCTTCCCCGAATCCGGATGTTGCTCCTGTAATCAATACCACTTTTTTCATGGTGACTAAGATATTGAGAAGGAGGAAACACAAAAGCTTTTGAAAGAATTTCCTTTATCTTTGGGGCATATCCTTAGAATTATGGCAGTTAAAAAAGCAAGAAGCATTCGGTTGATAGAGGTTCCTAGTGAAGTAGGTGCAGGAACACGTGGCGCAAGTTTGGGCGTTGATGCCATCAAGATTGCTGCAATGGATTTTCGTTCTGATTTCTTTAAGAAATACAAGAGCATCATCATTGCGCATGACAATCAGGCTTTGCACAACAATCCGGGAAGCAGATATGCCAAGCACATTAGAAGTTTATTAAAAATGTATGAGCGCATAGGCGCTGCGGTTCGTGATACCTGCAGAGACGGGAAATTCCCTTTGATATTGAGTGGGGATCACAGTAATGCAGGCGGTACATTGGCCGGATTAAAAATGGCTTATCCAGAATCGCGCATTGGTGTTATTTGGATCGATGCCCACGCTGATTTGCATTCTCCCTATACTACCCCATCCGGGAATATGCATGGCATGCCCTTGGCAACAGCTTTGAATGAGGACAACATTGAGGAGAAGGTGAATGATTTGGATTACGAGACCATTGATTTGTGGGAGATGTTGAAGAATGTGGGCGATATCAGTCCAAAAGTGGAGTACCGAGATTTGGTATACATCACCTTAAGGGATTTGGAAGATCAGGAAGCCGCTCTGATCAAACAGAATAAAGTGAAAGTAGTCTCTACCAATGAGCTGCGCAAGACCGGAATCACGAAATTGTGCCGCGAAGTATTGAAGTACTTGAGTCTTTGTGACAAAATTTACATCAGTTTTGACGTTGACTCCATGGATCCAACGGTATCACGCGGAACGGGAACGCCAGTTAAAGGCGGAATCAACGAGCGCGAGGCTGCTGACGTTATCCTGGAGTTTTTGCAAAATGAAAGAACATGTTGCTTAGAATTCACTGAGGTTAATCCAACTCTTGACAGTGAGAATGTGATGGCCGAGACGGTGTTTGAGATTTTGCAGAAAGTCACTAGACAGGTTGAGATGATATAGAGGGGATGAAGGGATGAAGGGAATGAGGGAATGAGGGAATGAGGGAATGAGGGTATGAGGGAATGAGGGAATGAGGAGATGAAGGGATGAGGAAATAATTAAACAAATTCGGCGTTGTTGGTTAAACACACAGTTTATGAAAGGCATCTTGTTTTCATTATTCTTAATTTCATTGAATTGGGGTGTTTTTGGCCAAAAATTGTTTCCGCTATCTGATTCAGACAAAATCAAATTCATTGAAGAACACCAAAAATGGAGGGCTGACGTAAAAAGTGAACCTCTAAGGTGGAGCGTTGACATCCAGAAGAAGGCTGAAGATTATGCCCTGCAATTGGCTAAATTGGGGCTATTAAAACACTCCGAGTCAGGACTTGGAGAGAATCTATATTGGTTTTCAGGACAAGCTTTCTCTCCCTCAGATGCTACAGATGCGTGGGGGTCCGAGAAATCACTGTATAGACCGGGCACCAGAATATCCAATACCAACTACCAAGATTTTGGACATTACACCCAGATGATTTGGCACAATACAACGGAAGTGGGTTGTGGCGTAGCTCAATCCAGTCATGGGACCTATGTTGTCTGTCAATACAACCCTCCAGGAAATTTTATCGGGGAAAAGCCTTGAATAATTTTGAACTTTAGTGGATCCAAAAAAAATGTTAGATTTGATTCATGAAGAAAATTATTGGTTTCCTCCCTATTCTTTTTCTTATCGCCAATGCGATATTGGTAACCATCTGCTATCAGGACCTACCCGACATCATTCCTTCACATTTCAATATTAAAGGAGAGGTGGATGGATATGGTGATAAGTCCACCATTATTATCCCATTGATGATTCATATTGGAATCACACTTCTCTTGTCTTGGATTGGGAATCATCCTGAAAAGCACAATTACTCCGTTACCATCACTGAAGAAAACAAAGCAGCACAATACGCTCTGTCGAGCAGATTGATGCGAAATTTGAATATTGTCATTGGATCAATTTTCACTACAATCAGCTATTCCATTGCCCATCCAACTTTTCCTAAATTCTTTGTTCTGATGGAATTGGGACTAATTTTCGGAGTGATTGTAGTTCACTTTTATCAGAGCTCGAACAAAAAGTGATTACCATTTCCTACTGAGCAGCACCAACCGGGTGAGCATTAAAAAGAATGCGGTAAGTATGATAAAATAAAGAACGTCTCTGGAGTCCACGACTCCGCGTCCAAGCGAGTTGAAATGACTCTGCATACCTATGCTGCTAAACACAGTATCTAAGCTGCCTAAAATATCAAAACTGGCCAAAGACTGAAATCCGCTGTACACGATGAAAATCAATAAGGCCGCCAAGAGAAATGCCACAATTTGATTGTCTGTGATGGAAGAACAAAACAAGCCAATGGATACATAAGCACTGGCCAAAAAGAACAATCCTAAAAAAGATCCCCAAGTTGCCCCAGAATCAATGTTGCCCACTGGACTACCCAAACGGTAGACTGTAATGTAATACACCAAGGTTGGGATCAAAGCAACAGCCACCAAAGCCAATCCCGCTAGGTATTTGGCCATGACAATGTTCCATTCTGATAAAGGTTTGGTTAAAAGCAGTTCTATGGTACCGGTTCTTTTCTCTTCTGCAAAAGAGCGCATGGTGATGGCAGGAATTAAGAAGATAAAAACCCAAGGTGTAATAAAGAACAATCCGTCCAAACTGGCAAAACCCATATCCAAGATATTGGTCTCACCTGGGAAAACCCACAAGAAAAGGCCTGTCATCAATAAAAAAACTACCATTACGACATACCCGATCAGTGAACTGAGAAAGCTTCTTAACTCTTTTACAAACAAACTCTTCATGCTTCTTCTTTTTGAATTACGGACCACGCATTGGGCGGGGCTGCAAACATAGCTTTGGTTTTGGGCCAAACCCACTTAAAGGTTTCGGTATTTTTATAATCAGCCAAATGGGCTTCACTCTCCCAGTGGGAGTATGTGTAATAAACAGTGGAATCACTTAAATCTTGCCACCACTCCAAATGTAAGCATCCCGGGGTTGACTTGATTTTCTCACGTGTGGCTAGGAAAAGGTCTTCAAACTCTTGTGTCTTATCCGCCTGAAAAGTCATTCGCACGATCCTTTTAATCATTTAGTTCAATAAATAAATTGGACATTTTTTGATACCCTAATAATCGAGCAGCGCCGCCACCCAACTGAGGTGTTGTGTTTTTCATGGCAATGTGCAGAAAGTCATTGACGCCCCAAACGGCAAATGGAATTCCATCAGCAAGATCATCTGGAGAAAAATCGTTGATGATGGTTCTGAGGCCGGACTTTTGGGTTGAACGTGCGAGAATGGAAAAATTACGTTTCCCGATGTAATAGTCATACATGTCTCGCGTAAAATTGAGAACAATATTCCCGAAATCATCAATGTGAATGACTTGACACCGAATGCCGCCATCTTCAATTTGTGGTTTTGGGAAGAAGACTTTCTTATAATCCTTTTCCTCTTGTGCTATCATTTGCGGTGTCCCTCCTTTGGCCAAATGCGCTGCAATCAGCATAAATATTCCACCAAGCGGAAACTTCACATCATTGTCTTGAATGGGCAGATTTACACGGTACAATTCATCCACTTCTTGATCGAAGATGAAATGAATGACGCCATTGTCTGCGGTAACAAAATATTGGTTGTCTTTTACAGCAATCAATGGCATTTTCTCCAATTTGGATTTGACGCCCAATACGTGCACAGTGCCCATGGGGAACGATTTCCAGCAAGACCGCATCAGATAAGCCTCATCAATCAAGTCAAAGTGATTCACAGAATTGGCTATGTCCACTATGATGGAAGTGGGAGCATAATTAATCAATTGAGCCTTAGCCAGGGCCAAATGATAATCACGACTTCCATAATCGGTGGTAAAGGTTACGATGGACATTGTCACAAAAATAAACTGAATTCAGCAGTAAGTCGAATGCTAAATTTTATTTTTTATTTGGCATTTAAAAACTCTCTAGTAAATTCGCTTCAAACACAAGATTATTATGAAAAAAGCTTTTACTTTTTTGTCGATGATTTGCCTAGCAATTACTAGCCAATCGCAAGTTATTCCCAATGGAAATTTTGAAACATGGGCAGCGGGAGAACCGGCCAATTGGACAACATTCAATTCACTAGCGTCGTTCTTATTTATAGAAGCCCCTGCTGTTCAGGAAACTCCTGCTCCTGAAGGAAGCTCTTGCATCAACATCAGTGTAAGGACTAGCCTGCTTTTTGGAGTTATTCCAGGTTTAGCCACTACGGGAGAAATGGATTTGATGACCGGAACAGGAACCAGTGGTTTTCCAACCACGGAGCGTCCTAATTTCTTTGAAGGAGTATACAAACACAACGAAATGAACAATTCTGACACAGCCATTGCGCTTATAACACTTACGAAATGGAATCCTACCACCATGACCCAAGATGTTATCGCAGACGGCGGAATGTTGTCCATTGGCGGAACCTCTGATTGGACCAACTTTTCTATGCCTTTGAATTACTCATCAGACTTGAATCCTGATTCGTGCAGCATTGTATTGGCAACCTTTGGATCTGATGGTAACAACTGCAGTTTTGACAATTTGCGTTTGACCATGACGAGCAATGTGAATGAACAAGCATCTCAAAATTTCAATTGGATGGTTTATCCAAATCCGACCAATGAAAACTTGACATTGTCTTTGGCCGCATTGGGATTTTTGGGAGAAACACAATTGGAAATTTACGCCATAGATGGCCAATTGGTTCACTCTGAAAAATTAACCAACGCCATTACCCCTAGTGTTGATGTTTCACATTTGCCCAATGGTCAATACGAATTGGCATTGCGAAATGGCAATCGTCGATTGGCAAAGACATTCGTGAAATACTAAACCAAACTTTGAAGATGGAAATAAGCTCCTTTGTAGGGGCTTATTTTTTTTGAGTTAAAATGAGAAAGCTTTTTATATTTGCGCTCGCTTCAAGGAGACGTGTCCGAGTGGTTGAAGGAGCACGCCTGGAAAGTGTGTATACGTCAAAAGCGTATCGAGAGTTCGAATCTCTCCGTCTCCGCCAGATTAAATGTGATCATCCCAACAAATGTTGGGATTTTTCATTTTTGGTGGTTGCTGAACCTACACCGAAGGTGTGAGTGAAGCAAGTGCAAAAACGGAAA
>CANEVR010000086.1 GCA_947442505.1 Flavobacteriales bacterium
ATAGAGTTGTCTCAAATGGGTGCCAACGTCACCTTGATGGCCCGCGATGCCGAGCGACTCAATGGAATCTTGTCCCAACTCAGCAACAATGGTCAGCAACACCATCAAATTCTGGTGGCTGACTTCACCAATAATACCCAAGTTCAAAGCACCATCACCGAATGGGCGATGAACAACACGGTCAACATTTTAATCAACAATACCGGCGGACCCAACCCGGGCAAGGCCCACGAAGCTGGTATTGATGAATTCCGATTGGCTTTCAATTTACACCTCATCAACTTTCAAATCATCACCCAAGCTGTATTGCCCAAGATGAAAGAAAGCGGCTACGGCAGAATCATCAATGTTATCTCGACATCCGTAAAGCAGCCCCTTCCTAATTTGGGAGTAAGCAACACCATTCGAGGTGCTGTGGCCAACTGGGCCAAGACAATCTCATCAGAGTTGGGACCCTATGGCATCACTGTGAACAATGTCCTCCCTGGAGCAACTGCTACAGGCAGATTAAGTCAGATCATTACCAACAAAGCCACCAAGACAGGACACAGTGTGGATGATGTAACAGAAGAAATGAAGAAAGAAGTGCCATTGGGTCGCTTGGCTTTGCCAGAAGAAATTGCAGCCGGTATTGCCTTCCTTTCCTCACCAGCCGCGGCTTACATCAATGGAATCAACCTACCGATTGACGGAGGTAGGACGTTGAGTTTGTAGGGGCGAATTGATATTCGCCATGAAGGAATGAAGGGATAGGGAATGAAGGTCGAAGCAGGGCTTTGACGAGAATGAAGAAAAAAACATTTGGCGCAAAAGAAAAAAGGAGTATATTTGCCGTCCTATTAAGAAAAATTATTAACA
This sequence comes from Flavobacteriales bacterium, assembly GCA_947442505.1. Taxonomy (GTDB): domain Bacteria; phylum Bacteroidota; class Bacteroidia; order Flavobacteriales_D; family Sanyastnellaceae; genus CAMCTV01. The sequence continues at coordinate 859 of CANEVR010000086.1, forward strand.
TGTACGCGATCGTAGAAATAGCAGGGCACCAGTACAAAGTGCAAAAAGACCAGCAGATCTATGTTAATCGTCTTCAAGATGCTGAAGGTTCAAAAGTTACTTTTGACAAAGTATTATTGACAGATGATGGCAAGAAAGTAACTGTTGGCGCCCCAGCTGTAGAAGGCGTAAAGATCACCGCCTCTGTAGTACAACATTTAAAAGGTGACAAAGTCATCGTATTCAAGAAAAAGCGCCGCAAAGGTTACCAGAAGAAAAATGGTTTCCGCGCTTATCTAACAGAATTAAAAATTGAGAAAATCGGGTAACCGAGTAAAAATTTAATACCATGGCACACAAGAAAGGTGAAGGTAAAGTAAAAAACGGTCGTGAATCAGAAAGCAAGCGCTTGGGCGTTAAGATTTACGGCGGTCAAACTTGCGTAGCAGGTAATATCATTGTTCGTCAACGTGGAACCCGCCACAATCCTGGGGTTAATGTAGGTATTGGTAAAGACCATACTTTGTATGCATTGACCGACGGTGTGGTTCAATTCCGCAAGAAGAAGGACAACAAGTCTTTTGTATCGGTGATGGCTAACGCCTAACCGGGTAGTTTGTTTTTATTTTTTCTCCCGGTCTTTCTTTGAGAGGTCGGGAGTTTTTTTTTAATACTGTACGCCATGTTACAAATCAATCAGATCAGAGAAAACAAAGAGCAAATCCTTCAAGCGCTGAACAAACGCAACAAGGACTTCTCTGCCACCATCGATCAATTGTTGGAGATTGACGGCCAACGCCGAAAAATCCAGCAAGAAATGGAAGCCTTCTTGGCGCAAGGCAATGCCTTGGCCAAACAAATTGGCGACCTTTTCAAATCAGGCAATCAAGCGGAAGCGGCTGCGCTCAAAGAGCAAACAGCCGAAATCAAGCAGCAATCCAAACAGCTAGAAGAAAAATTATCGGTGCTCGAGGCTGAGCAACAACAATTGTTGTATCAATTGCCCAATACTCCTCATGATTCTGTGGTATTTGGGAAAGGTGCAGATGACAACGTCAACGTGAAAGAAGTCGGAATCATCCCTACCCTATCTGAAAATAAGAAGGCACATTGGGATTTGGCAGATCAATTTGGATTGATTGATTTCGAAACCGGTGTAAAAATCACTGGAGCCGGATTCCCGATCTACCGTGGGAAAGGCGCAATTTTGCAACGCGCCTTGATCAACTTCTTCTTGGACGAAGCGCGCAAAGCGGGATACGAAGAAGTGATTCCACCCCACGTGGTGAACGAAGCCAGTGGATATGGTACAGGCCAATTGCCCGACAAAGAAGGACAGATGTACCACATTGGCGTGGATGATTTGTATTTAATACCAACAGCGGAAGTTCCGTTGACCAATATCTACCGTGATGTGATTTTGAAAGAAAGTGAGTTGCCCATCAAGATTACAGGCTACACCCCTTGTTTCAGAAGAGAGGCTGGCAGTTATGGAAAGGATGTAAGAGGATTGAATCGCTTGCACCAATTTGACAAAGTAGAAATTGTGCAGATTGCCCATCCCAACGACAGCTACAAAATATTGGAAGACATGGTGAAGCATGTTGAAGGCTTGTTGCAAAAATTGGAGCTCCCCTACCGCATCTTGCGATTGTGCGGCGGCGACATGGGATTCACCAGTGCGTTGACATATGACTTTGAAGTCTTTTCAGCAGCCCAAGAAAGATGGTTAGAAGTTAGTTCGACATCCAACTTCGAGACCTTCCAAGCCAACCGCTTGAAGTGTCGCATCAAGGGACAAGACGGAAAGACACAGTTGGCCCACACCTTGAACGGCAGCGCCTTGGCCTTGCCCAGAATTGTTGCTTCATTGTTGGAGAACCACCAAACGGCGGACGGAATACGAATTCCAGCAGCTTTGGTTCCATACACCGGCTTTGAATGGATCAAATAAATAGCATTGTTATTTAGTACAAATAAAACCCCGATGAAAATTGGGGTTTTTTGTTTCTGTTTATACACAATTGAACTGAACGCATAGCATTTGGAATACACTCAGTTATAATTTCTCAATATCTGCAAGTAATACACTCCTCAAATTGTTGATTATGCTTACATTCGTGAAAACATGGAAATAAGACAAACAATCCATTTAACATGACCATAAGCTCCTCCTCCGGATTAAAAAAAATCCTCCTTTTGTTTCTCTTTATTGCGGGCTTATATTTTGCAAGAGATTTCCTCATTCCATTGGCAATAGGTGCAGTGGTTGCAACCTTGTTTTTGCCGCTTTGCCGATGGATGGAGCAAAAAAAAACACCGCGAGGACTGGCTGTCATGTTTTGTATTTTAATACTACTGATTGCCCTTTCTGGAATAGGAATTCTACTCAGCCATCAGATCTCAGCGCTTTCCAATGACTTCTCAATTATCAGAGAAAGAAGTGTTGAGCTCATCAATGAAGTGCAGAAATATATTTTTGCGCACTCCGGAATTTCCATTGAAAAACAAAACCAAGAATTAATCAATCAACAGCCAGCCATCACCCTTTTTCTGAAAGAAATCGCCATCTCATTGCCGGCTCTTATAACCAATCTAATTTTAACCTTGGTTTATATCCTGTTTCTCCTGTATTACCGAAGCCACATCAAACAATTCATCCTTAAATTTTCGTCTGAATCACAAAGAGGTGAAATGGAAAAAGTGATTGACAGTGTGGGGCATGTATCCCAACAATACTTGGTTGGCCTCTCTAAAATGATTGTTTGCCTCTGGGTGATGTATGGTGTAGGCTTTTCGATATTGGGGGTCAAAAACGCATTGTTCTTTGCCTTCCTGTGTGGATTGCTTGAAATTGTCCCATTTATCGGAAATCTCACAGGAACAACCATAACCGTTTTGATAGCAGGAGTGCAAGGCGGCAGCTTTATAATGCTTGCAGGAATAATTGGCATATATGCCACTATTCAATTCATCCAGGGTTGGGTACTGGAGCCTTTGATTGTTGGCTCAGAAGTCAAAATCAATCCTTTGTTCACCATCATCGCATTGGTCATCGGTGGACTATTGTGGGGCCTACCAGGCGTTTTTCTCGCCATCCCTTTGATGGCCATGCTGAAAATAGTATGCGATCATATCGACCCCCTAAAACCTTACGGCTTTTTGATTGGCGCCATCGAGCGCAAGAAAAAATAAAATCTTTATGATGTCATGCGCACGAAACTATTCCTCGTGTTCAACATTCTCCTTTCCCTTATTCAGGTAATCCTGAATCAAATGAATCACCTTGGATCCTATTCCATCCGAATTTTTTGAAACCACGTTGGTGACTGCCAATTCTAAAAAAGCACCCAATAGCTGCTTCAATGGATTGTGTGTAGAACCAACCGCTGCCTTCTTGGTAAGGTGACCCGCAACAAGTCCCAGGGCAACTCCAAATAGACCATCCTTCAAATCCGCGGATGAAAAGACATCCTTTACCGTTCTCCTGATTATATTGGCGGGTTTCATTTCTGCATAGGTCACTGCAAATTGCTCTTTCAATAAACGCTCCTGCTCCAACTGTTGGGATTCCAATTGAAGAATAGATGCACGCAATGCCTTGGCTGAGGTAATATTTTCCATGCTCTTTAATTTAGAAATTTTTTAATGATCGCATCACTCGTGCGTTCCTTCATCCATTTGTGCAGAATAAAATACAATACCAATCCCACTGCTCCATAAAATCCTCCCACACACAAAAAACCGTAGTATATTTTTCCTAAAACCTCTCCCAGCCAGAAAGCCACTCCAATACTTGCCATCAGCAAAAACAAACCCAGCGCAGCAAAGGCCAACATCCGCGACACCAAAGTGGAGGTCACTTCTGACGTTTTCTCTATCGCTTTCAGTTTGTACAACTCAATGCTTGTTTTGCCATACGATCGGGCCTTCTCTAACAAAGGATCGAAAAAAAATTCTTGATTATCCATATTTTCATTTTTACATCTAAGGATTCCATTTGCGCTGCTGCAACTATCCGATAATTAGAGCCAATCCCGACACAACCAAAGGTATTCATTATACTTGCCTAATCTCCTAATATAAATCATCATTTTCATTGAAACCCGCGTTGAGTGCTGAATGCTCAGAGCGCTTAACCATCCCGTTGATCATCATGGCGCCTGTCCAGTGAACCTTCGGTCACTGTCCACCCCGCTGTCCGCTGCTATTCCTCGGGCGGTCGCTGCGCGCCCACCCTGCGGGATATCCGCTACCATCGGTGGCGCATGGGGACGCATAATTTATAGGCGGGAATGCATAAGGTTTTGTAAGGCGCGGGTAGAAATTTGTAGATAAACAAAAATTTACCCAAAGCAAAATCATCATGGACAATCGTTTCACAAACATCATAACACTCATCAAACAATCTCGAGCCAACGCCATAAAAGCGGTAAACGCTGAACTCATTAATCTGTATTGGAACATTGGAGAATATATCAGTCAGAAAATTGCACTATCAGAATGGGGCGACTCTGTAGTCTACGAATTAGCTCATTATATAAAGAGGCAAGAACCCGAAATTAAAGGATTCTCAGATAAAAACATCTGGAGAATGAAACAGTTTTACGAGACTTACAAAGATTGTCCAAAACTCTCACCATTGGTGAGAGAAATTAGTTGGACAAACAATCTACTAATATTCTCAAGAAGTAAATCCATTGAGGAGATGGAGTTTTATCTTATCCATGCAAAACAAGAGAATTATAGCAAACGTGAATTAGATAGACAAATTTCTTCAAGTCTTTTTGAGCGAACAATGATTCATCGTTCAAAAAATTCAACAACGCTAAAAGAAGGGAGTGGAAACACTCCAACTATGTTTAAAGATAGCTATGTACTTGAATTCTTGAACTTAACAGATGCGCATAGTGAAAGTGAATTACAGCGCGCGCTTATAAAGCAAATGAAAGACTTTATTCTAGAACTTGGGAAGAGTTTCTTGTTTATACAAGAGGAATATAAGTTGCAAGTCGGAAATAGTGACTTTTACATTGATTTACTTTTTTATCATAGAGAACTTCAATGTCTTGTAGCTTTTGAGCTTAAAGCAGATAAGTTTAAGCCTGAACAATTGGGGCAGCTTAACTTTTACTTAGAAGCTTTAGACAGAGACGTCAAGAAACCAAATGAAAATCCAAGTATTGGGATTTTACTCTGCAAAGACAAAGACCACGAAGTTGTAGAATATGCATTGAGCCGAAGTCTATCTCCTACAATGATAGCCGAGTATAAAACACAATTACCAGATAAGAAAATGCTTCAACAAAAACTTCAAGAATTGTTTGACAATCACAAAAACAATCCTACTCATTAATAATATGTACAAAAATACTTGTTTCCAATTTTAGAAACAATGCTTAACTTTCAAACGTCTAAAGCATCTGTATGGTAGGCGTGCAACGAGCACAAATCTCAAAATTGGAAAGTAGCACCAACAGTGCCACGATTGCTACCATTATCAAAGTGTTTCAAGCATTGAATGTAGAAATTCACTTTCATGTCAGCGTTGACGGAAAAAATATTGCCATTGGGTAAGAGGAATTTCAAAACTCTCAACAGTGTTGAGAGAATTTATTCAGAGACAAAACAGTATTAACTTCGAGTACTGCCAATCGAAAATGAAAATCAACACAGAATCCCAACCATACATCATCCTATTTGATGGACTGTGTAATTTATGCAACGGTTCTGTTCAATTCATTATCCGGCATGATAAGAAAAACAAATTCGTCTTTGCCTCTCTTCAGTCCGAAGTCGCCCAAAAACTGCTCAATGAAATTCAAGTAAAGTCTTCACTAGCGACCATCGTATTGATCCATGGCCACAAGCATTTCGAAAAAAGTGATGCGGTATTAGAGATTGCCAAAAACCTTTCCGGGTTTTGGCCCATGGTTTACGGGTTTAAAATTATCCCTCGATTCCTGCGCGACGTCCTATACAGAAGGGTAGCCAAAAATCGATACACCTGGTTCGGGAAACGTAATTCCTGTCTCTCACCTTCTCCGGAATTCATCGACAAGCTTTTAGAAGAATAGCTTCAAGAGAATTCGAAATTCAATTCCTCAATCTCTTTTTTCTAGTCCAAAGATCACATTCACCGATGTCTTAAACGCAAAGGACGCTAAGGATACGCAAAGTTCGCAGAGGCAAAAGACATCTTTACGTTAACTACTGCACAATCACTTTCCTCCATGCGGAATACAACAAAAAGGCAGCGCTTAAAATTCGAACAAGTCCTTGCGAACTTTGCGCCTACTCAGCGCCCTTTGCGTTAGGAAAAATTCTTGACATTCAAATAGTCTAAATATTGAAGCCTCTATGATCGATTAGAAAGAATGATCTGCATAATTTATAGGCGCGAATGCATAAGGTTTTGCGAAGTGAAACAGGAACTTTGCAATTAAAAATGGAATGGATAGAAGACGTACGGAGACAATTGGTCATTCGACAATACAGCCTCAATACACAGCGATCTTATCTCAATGCGCTGCATCTTTTTGGACAATATTTCGCTGAGCGAAATTTGCGACAACTGACACAGATTGATGTTGAGGGCTACCTGCTTTACTTGGCTGAGCAGAGGCAATACTGTTTTTCCGGTTTGAATTTGATGGTGAATGCCATCAA
>CANEVR010000087.1 GCA_947442505.1 Flavobacteriales bacterium
GACATCAGCAAGCTTAACGCAGGAGAATATGTTTTCAAATTGGAAATCAAAGACAAATCCAATCAGGTGGTGGCTTCAAAGGAGAGAAGATTCTTTAGAAAGACAGACCTGGATTCAGGAACCCTTTCTCCGCAGATTGACCTCACTTTTGTTCAGCAATTTCAGGATAGCCTATTGTTGATAGAGCACATTCGTTCTTTGAGTCCCATTGCGCAAGGAAATGAAAAAAGCATCATCATTGACGTATTGCCAGCGTATAACTTAAGGCAGATGCAAGGATTTATGTATCAATTTTGGTACAAACGCAATCCCATCTCCCCTGAATTGGCTTGGACGGACTATAAAAAGGAAGTTGCTGCGTGCAACAAAGAATTTGGAACAGCCATCAAGAAAGGTTGGGAAACGGATAGAGGCCGAGTGTATCTTCAATATGGCAAGCCATCCACTCGTGTTGTTAGAAACAATGACCCCGACTATTGGCCTTTTGAAATTTGGCATTATTACCAAACCAACAACAACTTGCACAACAAACGCTTGTTGTTTTACAACACCAGTTTAAATGGTGATTTTGAATTGCTGCACAGTGATATCCCCAATGAAATTACCAATTTCGATTGGAAAAACATGGTTCGTTCCAGACAGATGAATGACCCATCAACTGTCAATCGATTAAAGAACAATCAACGACAAGATCCCTATTCTGGGGATGAGTTGGAAAGCCTTTGGTACAATCCGCACTGATGATGAAAAAGGCAGCGGTGGTCATTTTAAATTGGAATGGGAAGCAATGGTTGGAGAAATTCCTAACCAATGTTGAAACCTGCAGCAATGAGTTGGCCGATGTTGTTATTATTGACAACGGATCAACAGATGATTCACATGCATACTGTATTGCACACCACCCAAAAGTCCAATGGATTGGTTTATCCAAAAACCATGGTTTTGCTGGTGGATACAATGAAGGATTAAAAGAACTGAACCAACCTTTCCTGATGCTGCTCAACAGTGATGTTGAGGTCACTCCCAACTGGCTTAATCCCATATTGCAATGGATGGAAAGCGATGAACACTTGGCCGCTGTTCAACCCAAGGTAATCGATTATCAAACCAAGAAAAGATTTGAATATGCAGGGGGAGCCGGCGGTTATATGGATCGTGATGGCTATGCATTTTGCGCCGGAAGAATTTTCTACCAATTTGAAGATGACTTGGGACAATACCAGGGAAACCGGGAAATATTCTGGGCAACAGGAGCGGCGCTTATGATTAGAAATAGCGCATGGAAAGAAGTGAACGGATTTGATGCTGACTTCTTTGCGCACATGGAGGAAATTGATTTGTGTTGGCGGCTAAAGAACAGGGGCTATTCCATTGGCGCTTGTTTGGATTCAACTGTATACCATGTGGGTGGCGGAACACTTGATCGCCAAAACCCCATGAAAACGTTTTTGAATTTTCGCAACAATTTGTATTTGATTACAAAAAATTATCGTCATTCCAATTTAACTTTAAAAATTTTCAAACGTTTATTGATGGATGGTTTGGCTGGCCTGAGATTTTTAACTGAAGGTAAGTTTGAACATCTTTTGGCCATCATCCGTGGACACTTTGCGTTCTATGGTATGCTGAGCAATATGCTCCACAAAAGATCACAGGAAACCGCTCAGATCAAGAACATCAACAACAAAGGGCTGTACAAGGATAGCATTGTATATGCATTTTTTATAGGACGAAAAACAGAATGGAATGCCCTAAGAAAAGATAGGTTTGTGTAAAAAAACACATGAGCCAACTGTTTCGGCAAAACCCATTTCTTCGCATCGCATTATTCTTTGGTATTGGTGTTTATCTCCTGGACCATCCCGCTTTGTTTGGAGCTCACCTTCTGGCCTGTATAGTTGGGCTCATTCTCACCCCACTGGTCAAAACCAAACTATTCATGTCCGCCGTTTTGGCTGGCGTTCTCATGCTCTTGGGATCGGCGCAGCAATTTCTTATTCATGAAGATGAAAAAAGAGATTTTCTTCCAAAACAACCCATTCAAGCATTCAACGGTCGCCAACTTCAATCTGATAATGCACCAATGTTCCAAGGATTTCTTCAGCACCATGACAGCGCGCATGCTGGGCTGATGGTGGCCCTATTGGTTGGTGACACACAATTCATCGAATCCAGTACCAAGCAACAGTATAAAGCGCTTGGTCTTAGTCATCTCTTGGCGGTGAGCGGAATGCACATTGGGCTTATTTTTCAATCCATCATTTTTTTGTTACAAATAACAACAAGAAACCGAATGCCAAAAACGGTTGTTGTCTTGGGGTTGATTCTGATTTGGGGATTTGCACACATTGGTCAATACAGCCCTTCACTGCTTAGGGCTTGCGTGATGTTCACTGTTATTCACTTTGGTAAAATGCTAAATGAAAAGAGTGGCGCACTGAATGCCTTGGGCATTTCATTTGTTTTGTTGTTGATTGTTCAGCCCACGCAGCAATACCATTGGGGATTTATTCTGTCGCACTTGGCGGTGCTCGGTATTGTTGTGCACCACAGAAAATGGCAATACATCACCCAACAGATGTCCGTTTGGAAACGTTGGATTGTCCAATCTTTGGCGATCACAATGGGTGCTCAGCTTTATACCTCCATTTTCTTACTTCCCCTGACGCTAACCTTACCAACTTATTTTTTACTGTCTAATTTCATACTGGTACCTTTTTTCTCCATCCTTTTGTTTACCTGTTTTGGAGAGTGGCTTTTGAACCTTTGTATTCCTGCACTACCCTTTCATGCCATCAATCAATTCTTGTTCAACGGACTAGAATACCTCTTAGAAATCCTAGGACAATTTCCCTACCTGCAATGGCAGTTACACGAAGCTTGGTGGATCTTATTAACCATCACATTGTTCTTGGCAGGGGTATACTATCTGGCGCTCGAATCCAAATGGCGTGTGCTCGCGGTATTTGGAATGTCCGGAATGAATTTGATTGCAGCGTTTGGGATCATCTCCATTGTATTCTCAAAACCTGAAATTCATCTTTGGCGAAATCAAACGCAAAAAAGAAGATTATGGAATCATCAGTCAGAGGGATGTTATTCTGGACCGAAAAAATGGCCATCAACATTCCTATTACAAAAAGGCGTTGAATTCCAACAAAGCCCATAACTTTGTTCTATGGATTTGAGTCGCTTTACTTGGGTTGAATGTCCGCGTGACGCTATGCAAGGCATGGCGCATTTTATACCCACATCCCAAAAAATAGACTATATCAACCATTTGATTGCCGTAGGTTTTGACGAAATAGACATTGGAAGTTTTGTGAGTGCCAAAGCCATCCCTCAATTGCAAGACAGCCATGAGGTCATTAACGGTGTTGAATGGAAAAAAAACAAACCCAATTTCTTGGTTATTGTAGCCAATGAGCGCGGGGCTGAACAGGCATGCAAGGAAGAACGAGTGGACACGTTGGGATTTCCCTTTTCTGTATCAGAAACATTTCAGTTGAGAAACACTTCTGCGACACAAGAAGAGAGTTTAAAGCGGTTGGATGGAATTTTTGAGATGACCCAATCCGCGGAAAAGAAATTGGTAATTTACTTGAGCATGGCTTTTGGCAATCCATACGGTGATGCCTACAGCACTGACATCGTTTTAGACTGGTGCCAACAATTGGCAGATCGGTATCCCCAAAGTGTTTTTTCATTGAGTGATACAGTAGGAGCAGCTTCGCCAAATCAGATTGAATCATTGTATTTAAAAGCAACTGAAAATTTCCCCAACCTGACCTTAGGTCTGCATCTGCATGCTGCACCGCAAGACGCCATGCAAAAAGCCCAAGCCGCGCTAAAGAGCGGATGTCCGCGCATTGACAGTGCAATGGGAGGATGGGGAGGATGCCCAATGGCTACCAATGAACTAACTGGAAATTTGGACTCCGCTGTTTTAAAGGAACTCATCTATCCCAACGAACGCTACGATTGGGATGCCTTTCAAAAGGCCCAAATCATCGCCAACCAGCTATTCAAAAACGCATGAGAGGAATAATCGTTTTGCCCGTTGTCTTGATTTGGACCATATTCTGCGGGATACTGGGGATAGTCATGCGCATTTTCATTCCTGCCGACCAATGCGTTAAGATTATCGCCTACGACCTCTGGGCTCCTGTGATTTTCTTCTTATTTGGAATCAAATTCACTTGTGAATTCGAAGAAGAACTCCCAAAAGTCCCTTCCATTTACATTGCCAATCATCTCTCTCAACTGGACATTGCAGCCTTAGTAGGTAGCATCCCCAAAGGTCTATTTTTTGTAGCAAAAAAAGAGCTCTCCTACATCCCATTGTTGGCGCAATACATGAAGGTGATGGGAATGATATTTGTTGATCGTGGTAATCGAGAAAAAGCCATTCAAAGCATGGAGGAGGCGGCAGACAAAGTGAGCAAAGGAAAAAACTTGGTCACATTCCCTGAAGGAACCCGTAGTACTACAGGACAACTTCTTTCTTTCAAAAAAGGCAGCTTTGTTATTGCCCAAAAAAGAAATATCCCCATTGTGCCCATCGCCATCTTTGGTGCAGACAAAGCATTGAAAAAAGGAAGCTTTTGGGTCAAACCACACCCCATACATGTTCACATTGGGAAAGCCATTACCCTAGAAGAATACCAAGGGATTACTCCTGGCGAGTTAGCGGAATACTCCCGGAATCGGATTCAAAGCTACTTGGACAAATACACACCGACTGCAAAATGAAACACATTCTTATGATTGCTCTTTTGAGCGGGATAATGATAACTGGGTATAGTCAGAATTTCTTGTTCAGTCCTAGCATAATACAACGCGAATTGCCACTGGATGTTTATTCCATTGATCAAATCGACATCACTCCATTGTATCCCAATGATACTGCCTATTTGAGCTATCGGCTCATTGAAAATACATGCCCCTCAGCGTGGGAATTTATTTTATGTGATTGGTCGGATTGCTTTACATCAATGCCCAATACAGATGACATGCATCCCTTGCCCGATGGATACAATGCATTGGTTAAAATCAGCGCCCATCCGCATCAAACAGAAGGAAATGGCTATTTGCATTTTTGGATCTTTCCGACGGGCAGTATGGAACTGCATGAAAGCATTTACTTTTATTACAACACACCCAATGCAGCAGCTGTCAGTCATCTGAATCAAGCACCCATCCAATATCGAATAATCCAAGGAGATCTCCACCTGAGCAATGCCCCACTGGGGAGGTGGGAAGCTTTTGATTTGACCGGTAAATTGATACTGTCTGGAAACAATGCAACATCCGATTTTACCTTAAGCGGAATCAATTGGACAGCATCACCCTTGATTTTGGTTTGGCGTGAAAAAGGCGAATTGTTAAAAATCTCTCCTTCCCACTAAAAAATAAGCCCTTTCAACACAAAGTGTTGAGTGTGTGAATTACCTTGTCGGCATGAAAAATAATGTCCTCTTTTTTGTTTTTGGATGCATCACCACCATCCTCAATGCCCAATCATCAATAGACTATTTGGGACAAAACAATGGTGACCGTATTCGATTTCAACTGTCCAATTTCAGCTGGGTCGCAGGAGAAGAAAATGATCAACGTCTTCAGTGCAAAGATTTGACCCCGCTATTGGAACTTGGAAGTCCGGAAATATTGTACGCTACCACCTCCATTATTATTGATGATCAACACGCGACAGAAATCATCGTTGATCATGCTTCATTTTATGAATTAGAAAATATCCATTTGGCTGCCTCCAAAGGGAATCTATCACGAACCATAGACCCATCCACCATTGCTGCACAGCATGGAGAAATCTATCAGCAAGACTCTTTCTTTCCGGGCACATTGGCCAAGGGAAGCAGTCCTTATATTTTTGGTGATTTCCGTGGACAAAATATTCACTTCTACCCTTTCCAATACAACCCCGTCACCCATAAATTAAGGGTGTACACTGAAATTGAAATCGTAGTATTGTCGACAGAACAAGCTGGCGAGAACCCTTTTACAACCGCAAAGAATCAAACCAATACTTTGAGAAAAGAGTTGTATCAAAAGCAGTTTTTGAATTATGATGTATTTGGTGATCGATATGAAGTCATTGATGAAATTGGAAATATGCTTGTCATCACGCACAGCAGTTATATGAGTGCTTTGCAACCATGGGTGCAGTGGAAAATTGAGAAAGGCATTGATGTGCGTGTGGTTGACGTAGCAGAAGTCCCTACTGTTGCGGCAATGGACAATTACATTGCCAACTATTACAACACAGGTGGAAATGATTTTACCTATTTGGTTTTAGTGGGTGATGAAGATCAGGTTCCATCAGAATTGGTGACCAATCCCAGCGGCACAGGGTATTGTGACAATTGCTTTGGTTATATATCTGGCAACGACCATTACCCTGAAATTTTTGTTGGTCGCTTGTTGGTACATAACACAACCGAGCTCAATGGCGTTGTTTCAAAAATCATGGAATATGAAAAATATCCCAACACGGATACAGATTGGTTCTCAACCGCCATGGGCATTGGATCGGATGAAGGCGCTGGAATTGGCGATGACAACCAAGCCGACTGGCAGCATCAAAATGGATTGAAAGAAGATTTGTTGGGCTTTACCTATGACTTGGTTTATGAAAAATACGATGGCAATCATGCAGGCAACAGTCCAACAGGTGGGGCCACTGCTGATGGGAGCGGCAATGCCACAGCGACAGAATTAACCAATGTCATTAATGGTGGATGCAGCTTAATCAATTACACGGGACATGGCGACCACAGCCTCATCGTAACAGGAAGCTACACCAATGCACAAATTAATCAGTTGAGCAACTACCACAAGTTTCCTTACTTCATTATTGTAGGATGTTGTGTAGGTGACTTTGATGATGACAGCGGATCTGGTGACACCTTTGGCGAAGCTTGGTTGAAAAGTCCCAATCCTACAACTCCAACTGGAGGAATAGGCGGCGCATTCAGCACCGTTTTTCAAAGTTGGGCTCCACCAATGGAAGGACAAGATGAGATGAATGCCGTGATAGCGGAAATCTCAGGAACTGTTACCACAACCCGACACACCTTTGGAAGCATTCACGTGCACGGTTGCGCAGGAATGAATGATGTGTATGGCGGAGATGGTGATGACATGACAGACACATGGATATTGATGGGGGACCCTTCCATTCAATTGCGCACAGATTTCCCAACACAAATTGAGGCACAGCACGCTGCAACCCTTTTCTTGGGAATGTCCTCCTTTACCGTCAACAGCATCTCAGAAAACGCGCTTGTTTCATTGACCATCGGGAACAGCATTCTAGCCACAGGTATC
>CANEVR010000088.1 GCA_947442505.1 Flavobacteriales bacterium
ATATGAAAACCACAAATCGTTTTGCTTTTGTCGAAGGAGACAACAAGAACAGCGGAATTACCATCGAAAATAAGCTTAGAGCCCTTTACGATGTTCAGTTAATTGATTCACGCATTGACAAGATTCATGCTACACGAGGAGAATTGCCACTTGAGGTGGAAGATTTAGAGAATGAAGTTGCTGGTCTTCAGGTTCGTGTTGGTAAAATGCAAGACGAGGCGAATGCGGTAGAAGAGGATATTGCAGCAAAGAAGCAAGGCATCAAGGATTCTGAGTCTCAAATCAAAAAGTACAAAGAGCAGTTGGATAAGGTTAAAAATAACCGTGAGTACGAAGCGTTGAATAAGGAAATTGAATTCCAAGAATTGGAAATTCAATTGTTTAAAAAGAAGATCAGAGAAGCTGAGATTTTGCATGAAACCAAGTTGAGCAATTTGGAGGGAAGTCAGCAGAAATTGGAAAACAGAACCAATGATTTGGACTTCAAGAAAAAACAACTTTTTGAAATCATTGCAGAAACAGAGCGTGAAGAGGCTGTTTTGTTAGGCAAAAGCGCTGAAGCCAAGAAGCTATTGGATCAAAGATTATTAGATTCATATGAGCGTATTCGTAAAGGAGCAAACAATGGATTGGCTGTAGTGCCCATCGATCGTGAAGCTTCTGCAGGATCATTTATTCATATCCCTCCACAAAAGCAAATGGACGTTGCTGCAAGAAAGAAAGTAATTGTTGATGAGCACAGTGGAAGAATTTTGGTAGATAGTATTTTGGCCAATGAGCAATTGGAGAAAATCAATGCCATGTTGGCCACAGAATTGGGAAAGTAAAATTGTAGATTTCAATTATAAAAAAAGGGGCTTGTGCCCCTTTTTTATTTTTTAATATTAGATCAAGAAACAAAGTTCCCTATCAATGCCTCTACCCCAGGATAAAAAGAGACCAATTGGAAATCAGGTGATTTCATCCCTTTGGTTAATACGCCTGTAAAATGGAAATGACAGCCACTATCCGTGAAATGCTTTGATATTTTCTTCAAATAATCGGGCATTAATAAAGGAAGGGGATTGGTAGTAAGAATAGAAATGAAATCAACTTCACCCAAGCGTTGGTGCACCTGAATCAAATCTTCTAGCGGCACACTTTGACCCAAGAAAATGGTTTTGTAACCATTGGATTTGAAAATGTGCTGAATCATAATCAATGATATCTCGTGAATCTCCAACTCTGGCAAGTACAAAACCAAACTTCTTTCCTTGGTTACTGGAGAGCCCTTCAGATTCTCAATTTGGTGAAACAGTTTTTGTCGAATAAGACAAGAAATGAAATGCTCCTGGGCTGGGCAAATGGCATCTGCCTGCCACATGACGCCAATTTCATGAAGAAATGGAAGGATGACTTCAACAAAAGTCGCAAACAATCCTTTGGCATCAATGTAACTATCCACCACACTGCTGAATAGATTTTCATCATAATTCAACATGGCAATTTTCAAAACATGTTGGTGGTGATTGTCAGGGCCGTTGTCTTTGTCATTCACTTTTAAAATAACATCCTTCACCTCTTGCTCACTCATCTTGGCGATGTTGGATATTTTGTGACCCAAACCTATCAAAAGTGAAATGTTGAGCAGTCTTTTGAGATCATTGTCAGTATACCTTCGGATGTTGGTATCAGTGCGATCTGGATGCAGCAAATTATACCGCTGTTCCCAGATTCTGATGGTGTGAGCTTTTATTCCAGTAAAACTCTCCAATTCTTTGATGGTAAAAACCTGTTCTCTCACAACGTTATTTTTCCTATAAACCACTCAATCTCCTGATTTGTTCAATTCCTTGCTTATTTTGCAACAGAAAAGCAGAAACAAAATCTTTTCCCTTGGAGTAGAATGAAAATAACGTTGTTTGAAAACAGTGAGATCGCTGATTTATTTCCCATTGCCATGACTCGGCACATTGCTGAAATCCGTTGGGGTAAGAATACCATTCAAGAAAAATGGGCCCACTTTTTTGATGAGGTTGCACTGCATACTGATCGAGAATATTTGGGCTTTCAAGCGGAGCGTTCGGGTATATGGGTTTTGGGCAATATTGTCCCCAATGTTGACTTGGTGGAAGCCATTAAACAATTGATGCCTGGGCAATCATTGGTTCAAGGAACTGAATTGTTGGCCCATCATATCAAAACGAATGTGTCAAATGAAGCCATTGCTTTCAGCAAGCCAATCGTTAAGTTGAAACAGCTTTCTGATCTGTTTTCATTATTGGGGAAAATGATTGTCGATGATTTTGACTATCTAGATTCGAGCACTTTCCATCATCAAGTCCCAGCAGGAGTTATGATTGTTGGTGATACTGCACATTTGATGATTGCAGCGGATGCCAAAATTCAACCTGGTTCTATTTTGAATTGCAGTGAAGGTCCAATCATTATCGATGCCCAGGCAGAATTGATGGAAGGTAGTATGGTGCGAGGCCCTTTTTATTTGGGGAAAAAGTCAACCTTGAAAATGGGAAGCAAAGTATACGGACCAACAGCCATCGGCCCTGAATGCAAAGTGGGAGGTGAAGTTTCCAATGTATTGTTCATGGGCTACAGCAATAAAGCGCATGACGGTTTTCTTGGAAATGCCGTTGTTGGAGAGTGGTGCAATTTCGGGGCAGATAGCAATTGTTCAAATCTGAAGAACAATTACAGCATGGTCAAGCAATATTCTTATGCCACCGGACAAGAAGAGAATACTGGATTGACTTTTTGTGGTGTGGTCATGGGTGATCACAGCAAATGCGGTATCAACACCATGTTCAATACAGGAACCGTTGTTGGTGTTGCAGCCAATATTTTTGGAGGTGGGTTTCCAAATAAACACATCCCTTCTTTCTCATGGGGAGGAGCGGATGATCTGGTACCCTATGATTTTGAAAAGGGCATTGAAACCATCAGAGCCGTCAAAAAGAGAAGAGGTTTGGAATTGTCTGACAGGGAATGGCATGTTTTGTCAGAGATACATCGTCTATTTGGTTATAAAAAATAAAAGTGGGCCACAAAGGCAGTAGGTCAAAGTTGGCATTGCTGTTGAGATTGGCCAAAAGAAAATTGTGGGTATGGAAGAATCATTTTTTAATTTATTACCAGAAGACATGGCCGATCATGAGTATATCCCTTTGATAACCGCTGAGGATGAAGATGCCATGGACAAGGAAGAAACCCCTGCGGTACTTCCCATTTTGCCATTGCGAAATACTGTTCTTTTTCCAGGTGTTGTTATCCCGATTACTGTGGGCAGAGACAAGAGTATCCGTTTGATACAAGATGCCAACAAAGGAAAGAAAACAATAGGTGTCGTAGCACAAATAAATCCCGATATCGATGAGCCGGGATTTGATGATTTATATAGAATAGGAACGCAAGCCACCATCATTAAAATGTTGAAGATGCCCGATGGAAATACCACGGTCATTTTGCAAGGCAAAAAAAGATTTGAGATCCAAGGGATGGTATCCATGGATCCTTATTTCAAAGCGCAGGTGATAGAGTTCCCGGAGGTGAATAGGGATGATGCATCCAAAGAGCAACAAGCATTGTTTGAGTCCATCAAAGAACAAGCTTTGAAGGTGATTCAAATTTCTCCCGAGATACCCACCGAGGCATCTGTAGCCATTAAGAATATCGGAGGGTTGAGTTTTTTAACCAATTTCATATCTTCCAATATGAAGGCCAATGTGGAGCAAAAGCAAGCGTTGCTGGCTGTTGCTGATTTGCGCGAGAGAGCACAGATGGTGATGGAACATTTGGCCAAGGAGATTCAAATGTTGGAGATGAAGAATGAGATTCACAAGAAAGTTCATACAGATATCTCCAAGCAGCAACGTGAGTATTTCTTGCAGCAACAGATGCGACAAATTCAAGAAGAATTGGGCGCCAATCCGCTCAAGGAAGAAATTGAGGAAAAGCGCGCCAAGGCAGCAGATAAAAAATGGCCAGAAAGTGTTGCGAAAGTTTTTTTCAAGGAGTTGGGAAAATTGGAGCGCATGAATCCGCAGGCTGGAGAGTTCAGCGTTCAGGCGAATTACATAGATCTTCTTTTGGATTTGCCTTGGGAAGAATATTCAGATGATAATTTTGATTTGAAACATGCCAAAGAAGTTTTGGATCGTGATCACTTTGGAATGGAGAAAGTGAAAGAGCGAATCATAGAACACTTGGCTGTCCTCAAAATCAAGGGCGATATGAAATCTCCCATCATCTGCTTGTATGGTCCTCCTGGAGTTGGTAAAACTTCATTGGGCAAATCCATCGCAGAAGCCTTGGGAAGGAAGTATGTACGCATGGCATTGGGTGGTTTACACGATGAAGCGGAAATCAGAGGACACCGAAAGACTTATATCGGTGCAATGCCAGGACGTATTTTGCAAAGCTTAAAAAAATCAGGCACAGGTAATCCGTTGTTTGTATTGGATGAAATTGATAAAGTAGGCCAAGGTGTTCATGGTGACCCCAGCAGTGCCTTGTTGGAAGTGTTGGATCCAGAGCAAAATAGTGCATTTTATGACAACTATGTTGAACTGGATTATGACTTATCCAAGGTTATGTTTATTGCAACTTGTAATAGTTTGTCCTCTATTCAACCGGCTTTGCGAGATCGATTAGAAATCATTGAAGTGTCCGGATACACAGTAGAGGAGAAGTTGGAAATTGCCAAGCGACATTTGTTGCCGAAGCAATTAAAGGAAAACGGAATTACAGAATCCAAAATTCAATTTCCAGATGAGATATTGACCATGCTGGTGGAAGAGTACACCAACGAAAGTGGTGTACGTTCTTTGGAGAAAAGAATTGGAAAGTTGATTCGAAACCGCGCCAAGCAGATAGCTTTGGAAGAGCGATACAGCAAGGTTTTGAAACGAGAGGAAGTCATTCAAGTATTGGGACCGAGCTATGAGAAAGATCGTTATACGGACAATGATGTGCCTGGTGTGGTAACAGGATTGGCTTGGACACCAACTGGAGGTGATATACTCTTCATTGAAACCAGTTTGACACCAGGAAAAGGCAAACTGACTTTGACTGGTAATTTGGGCGATGTCATGAAAGAGTCGGCCGTGATTGCCTTGGAGTATTTGAAGGCCAATGCAGAATTGATTGGCGCAGAGATCAAAGATTTTGAGGCGGCTAACATTCATCTGCACGTTCCCCAAGGAGCTGTCCCCAAGGATGGTCCTAGTGCGGGAATTACCATGCTTACAGCAATGGCCTCTGCGTTTACCCAACGTAAAGTCAAGAAGTATTTGGCCATGACAGGAGAAATTACTTTGCGCGGACGGGTTTTGCCAGTAGGAGGTATCAAAGAAAAAATATTGGCCGCCAAGAGAGCTGGGATTAAGGAAATTATCTTGTGTGAAAAGAACAGAAAGGACATCGAAGAAATCAATGAACGATATCTGAAAGGATTAAAGTTTCATTTTGTCAATGAAATGTTTGAGGTGCTTGAAATCGCATTACTCAAAGAAAAAGTGACCAAAAAAACGTGGCAATAATTTCAAGCTTTAAACGTTGAATGGAGATGAAAATTTTCAGATTGTCGGGAATCATCTTGTTGTTGTTTTGTACAACTAGATATCAGGCGCAAAACGGAGCGGGTGAGAGTAGTTTTCAATCAGCTCAATTGGGATTTCAGTCAACGGTGATAGGTTTGGGTGGGTATTCAGGGGCTTACAAAGAGACGCAGAGTGCCATGTATTTGTGCAACCCAGCGTTGTTGGATTCAACGTCAAAGGGTAAATTAATGTTGGGATATACGCGTTACATTGGAAGAACCAATGCCACCGAAATGGCCTATTCTATCGGTAAAATCGGCAAATTTGTCTACGGATTCGGATTCAAGTATTTGGGGTATGGTAAGAATGATACCTATGATTCCAATGGAAACAATTTGGGAACTTGGTCAGCCGCCGATTTTTCCATTAAAGGTTTGGCCAGCTATCAGATTGATTCTAGTTTGCATGTCGGGGTATCTTTGCAGCAGGCAGTGGTGCAGATGCCTCAAAATAGTTTGACAGGTACATTTATTGATGTTGGTTTTTATTACAAAGAGCCTCAATCTACATGGTCTGCTTCATTGCTATTTAAAGGTATGGGCAATGTTTATGGTGACGCCCAAAAAAGTCCTTTTGACATTCAATTGGGTTTGAGCAAGAAGCCAAAGAATGCGCCTTTTCGTTTGTTGTTAACGCTCTATGGATTGCAGCAGTGGGATGTGCTCACTGAAGATGAAAAGACACTGAGCCAAACAACGGATCCCATTTCAGGAGAGGTAATCACAGAACAGCGATGGATATGGGGTGACAATGCTATGCGTCATTTGCATACAGCAATGGAATGGCAATTTGGTCAATTGCGTTTGTACACCGGCTTTAATTATGAAAGACGCAAGACGCTTCAAATAGAGAGCGCGCCTGGATTGGTTGGCATGTCCTTGGGATTGGGATTAACCACCAAGCGTTGGGAGTTCAATTATGCATGGTCCAATTTTAATCCATCCAATGTGGTTCACTCAATCGGAATAGTATTTCAGCCATTTTCGTATCATTGATGGTTTTACATCTTATTTTTGTTGCATGATACTACCCATAGTGGCCTACGGTGACCCTGTCTTGAAAAAGAAGGCAGCGGATATTGATAAAACTTATCCTCAGTTGCAAGAGCTGGTGAACAACATGTTTGAGACCATGCACAAGGCTCCCGGAGTTGGTTTGGCAGCGCCACAGGTTGGACTGCCCATTAGACTTTTTGTGGTAGATGTTTCTCAGTATGGAGAAGGTGAAGATGCCGATCCGGATTGCAAAGATTTTAAGAGGGTATTCATCAATCCCATCATTTATGAAGAGGAGGGAGAGGAGTGGTCGATGGAGGAAGGTTGCTTAAGTCTGCCGCACATGCGTTTGGAGATTTACCGCAAGCCCATAGTAAAGATAGAGTATTACGATGAGAATTGGGATTTGTATGAGGAGGAGTTGGATGGTTTTCCTGCACGGGTCGTTCAGCATGAATATGATCACCTTGAAGGAATACTCATCTCTGATCGTGTCAGCCCGATGAA
>CANEVR010000089.1 GCA_947442505.1 Flavobacteriales bacterium
CACAAGCCGTTGATGAAATGGAGATCAAGGACATCATGGCTTATGTCAAGTCTGGCGGTGGTGCAGGTGGTGCTGATCAAGGTGCAGCTGCGGCATTGGCTGAAAAATGTCCTACCATCAACGATAAAATAGCTGAAGAATTTGGTAGTGAAAATGACAGCAGTACTATTATCTGGTGGATTATTGTGGGTGTTATTTTGGCCATCATTGGTGCGTCTGCAGCCAACATTTCAAAATCATTAAAGCAGGCTGTTAACGAGCGTGATGGTTTGGCTCCTATTGAAGACAAGACCTATTGGCAATCTGTTAAATCTTGGATGTGGATCAACAAAAAATTTGTTGGAATTATCGGATTGTTTGTCTTCTTGTATTTGGGAGTTGTTGGTTATCAGAAGTTGTACAGAATTGGAGTCAACCAAGGATACACTCCTGACCAACCCGTTTGGTTCTCTCACAACATTCACGCATGTCAAAATGAGATTGACTGTCAGTATTGCCACTCTTCAGCATCCAAATCAAAACATGCAGGTATCCCTTCGGTGAACGTTTGTATGAACTGCCACAAGGGTATTAAGAAAGGTACTATTTCCGGAGAGAAGGAGATTGCCAAAATTTATGCAGCCATCGGTTTCGATCCAGCTACAGGTCAATACATTGAGAATTATGAGCAAAAGCCCATTCAGTGGAACAAAGTTCACAACCTGCCTGACCACGTGAATTTCAATCACAGCTTGCACGTAACAGGTGCAAAATTGGATTGCAAGCAATGCCATGGTCCTGTTCAAACTTACAACGGAGGTCGTTTGGCTCCGGTTGATGAAATCAATGCACAAGAAGATGTGGTTGGTTTAATCAAATTGTCAAAGCCAACATTGACCATGGGTTGGTGTATTGAGTGTCACAACAAAGCCAACATCGATTTGGCTAGTTCTGACTACTATGAAGAAATGCACAAACGATTCAAATCATCTGCTGTAGGAAAACGCACCTTGAAAGACATCATGGAAGATGGCGAGGTTACTGTGAAAGAGATGGGTGGATGGGAATGTGGTAAGTGTCACTATTAATTTTTTAGGATCTACGAACATGAGTAACAATAAAAAATATTGGACCAGCTTGGAAGAGTTCAGCAATCGCGAATCTTTCCAAGAAGCAGTTTCTCACGAGTTTGCTCCTGCAAGCAATGGATTAAATGCTTTTGCAGATGAGAACTTATCCAAAGCCAACACAGGACGTCGTGACTTTTTAAAATTCATGGGATTCAGTGTCGCAGCAGCTACTTTGGCCGCTTGTGAGGCTCCTGTAGTGAAGAGTATTCCTTATGTGGTTAAGCCAGAGGATATCACTCCAGGAATTCCTAATTTCTATGCCACTACCTATTATGATGGTGTAGATTACGCTAACGTTTTGGTCAAAACGCGTGAAGGTCGCCCCATCTTCATCAAAGGAAACAAGTCTTTTGGTTTGGCCAAGGGAGCCATCAATGCGCGCATCAACGCA
The DNA here is from genome assembly GCA_947442505.1 of Flavobacteriales bacterium. Taxonomy (GTDB): domain Bacteria; phylum Bacteroidota; class Bacteroidia; order Flavobacteriales_D; family Sanyastnellaceae; genus CAMCTV01. The sequence continues at coordinate 1,501 of CANEVR010000089.1, forward strand.
TCTGTTTTAGAGATTTATGATGAGGATCGTTTAAAAGGTCCTAAATCAGGAACAGCGGATACTTCTTGGTCCAACTTGGACAAGGAAATGATGGAGTTGTTGGCTGCAGCAAAAAATGTGAGAATCATCTCTAACACGGTTGCAAGTCAGACAACAAAGAATGCCATCAATGCTTTCAGCAATCATTTTGCTGGAAAAGTGAAGCATGTTCAGTATGACGTAGTTTCTTACTACGGAATGACCAAAGCCAATCAAGATGCTTTTGGTAAAGCGGTTGTTCCACAATACAACTTTGAAAAGGCAGAAGTCATTGTCAGCGTTGCTGCAGATTTCTTGGGTTCTTGGTTGATATCTAATTTGTACCAAGGTGCTTATGCAGAAGGTCGCCGTCCAGAAAATGGCAAGATGAGTAAGCACTATCAGTTTGAATCCAACATGTCTTTGACTGGATCCAACGCTGATGTTCGTGTTGCCATTAAGCCATCACAAGAAGGTCAAGTTTTGGCAGCTATTTACAACGCTTTGACGGGTGCTAAGGCACAGGTGGAGGGCGTTGAGGCTTCTGTATTTACCAAATTGGCTGCAGAATTGAAAGCCAGTGCGGGAAAGTCTTTGGTTGTGGCTGGAAGCAACGATATTGATGCTCAGAAAGTGGCCATCGCCATCAATCAAATGTTGAACAATTATGGTTCAACCATTGATATGTCCAATCATTTGAATTTGTTCGCAGGAAATGACGCTGAAGTGGAAGCATTGGTTGCTGAAATGAATGGTGGCGCTGTGGATGTTTTGATTGTACACGGTTGTAACCCAGTTTACAATTTAGCGCATTTGAATTTTGGCACTGCCATGTCAAAAGTGAAGACCAAGGTTTCTACCGCGTTGTTCGCTGATGAGACTGGTACAATGTGTAATTTCTTGGCACCTGATCACCATCAATTGGAATCTTGGGACGATTTAAGTGCAGTTGTAGGAAGAACTGATTTGGTTCAACCAACGATTAATCCGCTTTACAACACCAGATCAGCGGGTCAAAACTATTTGGCTTGGTCTGGAAACAATACAAGTTATTATGACTATTTGAGAATGACTTTCAATGCTGGATATACACCAGCAATGATGGACTCGGATAGCAATTGGTATTCAGCTGTACACAACGGAACATTTGCTGTCAATACAGCACCAGCTGTAGAATCGGTTGATGGTGTTACTGCTTCTGCAATGGCTGCTGTAACAGCTGCGTTGCCAACGGCAAGTACTGCGAATGTTACGGTTGGTGAGAGTTTATCGAAAATAGCCAACAAAAAGGGTGGCAAATGGGAGATGTCTTTGTACACCTCAGTGAATTTAGGAGTTGGTAATCATGCCAACAATCCCGTGTTGCAAGAGACTCCAGACCCCATCACCAAAGTTACTTGGGACAACTATGTTGCCATGGCCCCTGCGGACATGAAGGAAATGGGATTGAACCTATACATTGGTGAGCAAGAGGAGTCTTCATTGGTAAAAGTTGTTGCGAATGGAAAAGAAATGATTCTTCCTGCAGTTGCAACACCAGGTCAAAAGAGAGGTACGGTTAGTATTGCATTGGGATATGGTCGTGGAGCCAATGATGAAGTCATTGGAAAGGCTGCCTATCAGGTAGATGCTGATGGAGATTATATCATGGATGGCGAGAAGCGCATGACCATTGGTAAAAATGCTTTCGCATTGATCAATAAGGGAATGTATTCATCTTTTGATGTATCCATTGAAGCTACAGGTGAAATGTATGCCATGGCCTCAACACAGTTGCACAGTACCGTTATGGGACGTGATTCAGTTGTGAAAGAGACCACCTTGGCTGCTTATTTGAAAGAGAAGTCAGCTGAAAAAGGAAAAGCTTCTTGGAATACAGCGAACACATTGCCTGTGCATCATGATGTGAATGGTGATGGTGAAATTACAGCCAAAGGAGATCGCGTTCCTGTGAGAGAAATGGATTTGTGGGCTGATCATCCAGTGGAAAATGTAGGTCACCGTTGGGGAATGACCATCGATTTGACCAGTTGCATCGGTTGTGGTGCTTGTATTACCGCATGTCACACAGAAAACAACGTTCCAGTAGTCGGAAAAGACGAGGTTCGTCGTCACCGTGATATGCACTGGATGCGCATTGACCGTTATTTCTCTTCTGATTTTAATACTTTAGAAGAAACCAAAGAGAACAAAGGTTTGGGAACCATTGCTGCCTACGGCGATATGGAAATTCCAACTGAGAATCCTCAAACTGTTCACATGCCAATGATGTGTCAGCACTGTAATCACGCTCCTTGCGAGACCGTTTGTCCAGTAGCTGCAACAACGCACAGCAATGAAGGTTTGAATAACATGGCTTACAACCGTTGTATAGGTACCCGTTATTGCGCCAACAACTGTCCTTATAAAGTTCGTCGCTTCAATTGGTTCAACTATGTTACCAACGATAGGTTCTCGAAATTCAACCCATCTCAGGATGAGACCATGCGTATGGTATTGAATCCAGATGTTACGGTTCGTACCCGTGGTGTTATGGAGAAATGCAGCATGTGTCAACAGCGTATTCAGGCAGGTAAGATTGATGCCAAGAAGCGCGGTGAAGTAGTTGCAGACGGTGCGATTGTTACTGCTTGTGCTGAAGCTTGTCCAACTCACGCCATTGTATTTGGTGATTTGAACGATACAGCTAGTGAGAACATCATGCGCGCAAAGAACAACCGTTCTTATCACGCTTTAGAAGAGGTAGGTATTCAACCCAATATCTACTACATGACAAAAGTTAGAAACATTGAAACCGAAGCATAATAAAATCCTATGTTAAAAGAAGCTTCTATCCGTCAACCGCTCATCTTAGGTCACAAGACCTATCATGACATCACGAAGGACATCTGCGGACCCATTGAAGGACCAGCGCCTCGTGAGTGGAAAATTGCAATCACCATAGCGGCAATTATTGCCATTTATGGTTTGAGTTGCATTGCATACCTTGTATCAACTGGTATTGGTGCATGGGGTTTGAACAAGACAGTAGGTTGGGCGTGGGACATCACCAACTTTGTATGGTGGGTAGGTATCGGTCACGCGGGTACTTTGATCTCTGCTGTACTGTTGTTGTTCCGTCAACGTTGGAGAATGGCCATCAACCGTTCTGCTGAGGCGATGACCATCTTCGCGGTAATCATGGCCGCTATCTTCCCGGTGTTTCACATGGGTCGCGTATGGATGGCCTATTGGACTTTGCCATTGCCCAATCAATTTGGATCGCTATGGCCCAACTTTAACTCAGCATTGATGTGGGACGTATTTGCGATCTCAACTTATTTCTCAGTTTCATTGGTGTTTTGGTACATTGGTTTGATTCCTGATTTTGCTACCATTCGTGACCGTATGGTTAAGCCTGGAATGAAGCGTTTCTACAGTATTTTAAGTTTCGGATGGTCGGGTCGCGCTAAAAACTGGACACGTTTCGAAGAGGTTTCTTTGGTATTGGCAGGTATTGCAACGCCATTGGTATTCTCGGTTCACTCGATTGTATCGATGGACTTTGCTACCTCTGTTGTTCCAGGATGGCATACCACCATCTTCCCTCCTTATTTCGTATCTGGAGCGATTTTCTCAGGATTTGCGATGGTATTGACTTTGTTGTTGATCATGCGCAAAACCATGAAGTTGGAGTCATATATTCACGTAAAGCACGTTGAGTACATGAACATCGTTATCATTGTAACGGGTTCTATCGTTGGTGTTGCTTACTTGACTGAGTTGTTCATCTCTTGGTACAGTGGCGTAGAGTATGAAGCATATGCTTTCATCAATCGTTTCTCTGGTCCATACAGTTGGTCTTACTGGATGATGATGACATGTAACGTAATCAGCCCACAGTTGTTCTGGTTCAAGAAGATTCGTACCAATTTGGCAGCAACTTTTGTATTGTCAATTGTCGTGAATATCGGTATGTGGTTCGAGCGTTTTGTAATCATCGTGACATCCATTCACCGTGATTATGTTCCTGGTGCTTGGGGTGAATTCCACCCATCAGGAATTGATGTCGGTATGTTCATTGGAACCATCGGAATTTTCTTCACTTTGTTCTTGTTGTTCGCCCGTTACTTCCCAGTATTGGCTTTGAATGAGTTGAAGACCATTTTGAAGATGAGCGGTGAGTCTTATAAAAAAGAAGCAGAAAAACACTAATTGGTATAAAAAACAACCATGGCAAATAAAGTATTTCACGTAATGTACGATGACGACCAAAAGTTGATGGACGGCGCTCGTGCATTGGTTGCAAAAGGAATTCGTGTAAAAGACGTTTTCTCTCCATTTCCTGTTCACGGTTTGGATCCAGTAATTGGCGTTAAGCGTACGCGCTTGGCCATTGCTTCATTCATGTATGCATCAACCGGAACAGCCTTGGCCATTTTGGGAACTTGGTATTTTATGATTCACGATTGGCCCATGAATATTGGTGGTAAGCCAAGTTTCTCATGGATTGAGAATGCGCCAGCTTTCGTTCCAATCATTTTCGAATTTTCAGTGTTTTGTGGAGCACACGGTATGGTGTTGACCTATTTGTTGCGCAATGGAACCTTGCCAGGAATGCCTGCGAGTAATCCTGATCCCAGAACAACGGATGATAAGTTTGTGATGGAAATTACCACTGAGCAAAACGGTGGTATGTCAGAGTCTGATATTGAGGCTTTGATCAACACAACAGATGTTTATGAATTAAGCATAAAGAATTATTGATTATGAAGCGCCCCTTGATTAAAATTACAGCAGCTTTGTCTGTAGTGTTGGCAGTTACTTCATGCCGCGTTGATCCTAACTCTGCGGGTTATGAATACATGCCAGACATGTATCGCTCTCCAGCTTTGGAGGCCTACGTTGATTACGGAAGCAGTAAACACATGGATTGGACATGGCAGCAGAAGTCAGATGCTGGTGTAGTAACCAAGTTGTCTAGAAAGCCTGCAGTAGGTACAGTACCATTCATTGAAGCCGATATGAAGCGTGCTGAGAAGTTGACCAACGCGGGATCTTCTTTTATGATTATGCCTTATACTTTGAAGAATACACCTGAGGATTATGAGCGCGCAGCTGCTGAGGTAAAGTCTCCGTTGTTAAGCAATAAAACGAACATCGAAAAAGGGGCTGAATTATACCAGAAGATGTGTGCGCATTGCCATGGTAAGGAAGGAAAGGGTGATGGTGCCATTTCTGCAAGTGGAAAAATTGTGGCGCCTGATTATCCAGGTAAATTGAAAGATTTGTCGGAAGGCAAGATGTATCACTCCATTAATTATGGTAAGGGTTTGATGGGTTCTCATGCTTCACAAATGTCCAAGCTAGAACGTTGGCAGGTAGTGGAGTATGTGAAGTGCCTGCAAAAGGGCGTTCCTGCACCAACGTATGATAAAAATGATATGGTGGTGTTGGC
>CANEVR010000090.1 GCA_947442505.1 Flavobacteriales bacterium
CAGTTATTGCCTTGGGTGGTATTGTTACAGATAAAAACATTCGTGTCGCTGGTGATGAACTGACACAAGACATTGAAGATTACATGCGCCGTCAGCACAACCTTCAAGTGGGAGAGCGCACGGCAGAACAGATTAAGATTGAAGTGGGTGCGGCATTGCCAGAATTGGAGAATCCTCCAGCAGATTACAGTGTTCGCGGTCGCGATATGTTGTCTGGTATTCCAAAAGAAATAAAGGTGAGCTACTCAGAGATTGCTGGTGCATTGGACAATAGCATTTGCAAAATCGAAGAGGCCATCATGTCCTGCTTGGACAATACTCCTCCCGAATTGTCTGCCGATATTTACAAGACCGGTATTTACTTGGCCGGTGGTGGTGGATTGTTGAGAGGATTGGACAAGCGTATTCAAAATAAAACCAAATTGCCCGTTCACGTTGCCGATGATCCATTGCGCGCAGTGGCTAGAGGTACGGGAATCGCCTTGAAAAACATCAACCGTTTCCAATTCTTGATGAGAGAGTAATTGCGTTTTAGGGAATGAAGAACATTATTGAGTTATTAAAGCGGCATTTTGTCTTTGTTCTTTTTTTGATACTTTTCATCTTCTCCTTGGTGGTGTTGTTTTCGAGCAACCGTTACCACAACGCTTCTTTTGTTTCCCAAAGTTCTGATTGGGTTGGTAAAATCTATGATTGGCGCGATCAATTGCAGCGCTATCTCCGATTGAAAGAGATTAATGACCAACTGGCATTTGAGAATGCGAATCTGCGTTCGCAATTGCCGGATAATTATTTCTTTATTGATACCACTACCCATACTGTTCAGGACAGTATTCGCAAGCAACGATATTTTTACCGGTCAGCCAAAGTTAGCAATGCTTCGGTGAATCGGGAGAGCAATTATTTGACTTTGGATCGCGGACGGTTGGGTGGAATTTTACCCAACATGGGTGTCATCACCAACGGCAGTGTGGTGGGTGTTGTATCCAGTGTGAGTGATCATTTCTCGGTTGTACTACCCATACTCAACCCCAAATTTCAGGAAAGTGTGAAGATGAAGGGAAGTGGTGATTTTGGATTGATTGCTTGGCCTCCCGGATCTGATCCTGCATATGCTGATGTGAAAGACATACCCAAGCACGTTCAAGTGAGCATCGGAGATACAGTCCTCACCACGGGCTATGGTTCACATTTTCCTGCTGATTTATTCATCGGATTTGTGAGTCAATTGAATGATCAGCCCGAAGAAAATTTTCACCGCATTAAAATACAACTCGCCACAGACTTTAGAAAATTGAGTCATGTTCAAGTGGTGAGTGATATCCTGAAGCAAGAGCAAGATTCATTATTAATTCAACAACAACAGCGCGATGGGGTCGAAGACAATAACTAGTTTCTTGAGGATTATTTTCCTTCTCTTTTTGCAGGCATTGGTTGTTTCCCGCTTGCAATTATTGGATGGATTTGTTTTGCCCTGGGTATACATCTTTGGAATATTGATGTTGCCTTTTGATACCCCCAAGTGGTTGGTGCTGATTTTGGCTTTTGTTACCGGTTATTTCATGGATCTTTTTACTGGACCGATGGGCATGCACATGACAGCTTGCGTGGTGCTGGGCTGGTTGCAACCCATGGTTCAAAGGTTGATGTCACCCCGTGAAGGCTACGATGCCATTCAAGAACCCACCATTCAAAAGATGGGATTGAGTTGGTATTTGACCTATGCTGGAATCTTGACTTTTTGTCATCACTTTGTTTTGTTCTATGCAGAGACATTGCGCATTACACCATTCTGGTATCAAATCGGGCATATTATCTGTAGTGCCATCGGAACCTTGATGCTTCTGGTGGTGGGTCAATATTTGATCTTTAATAAGAAGGTTAAAAATTAATGGAGGGCAGAAGGTATACTTTGATTGTCATTGTGATGACCATCGCAGTTATTTACCTGCTGAGGATTTTTGGTTTGCAAGTGGTTTCTCAATATTGGAAGGATAGGGGAACTGCTTTGACAGAAAAAGAAGTGGTGGTGTATCCCTCCAGAGGGGTTATTTATGACCGAAACCTGAAGGTATTGGTAACCAGCCAAACCGTTTATGACTTGATGGTTTTGCCCAAAGATGTGTTGCCTTTTGATACAACTTCCTTTTGCAATATCACATCATTGACGGTTGAAGAATTGCGCAATATTCTCAAGAAGGCTGTGACCTACCCCAACGTGCGCTACAAGCCTTCCGCTGTGATCAAGCAAATGAAGCCAGAAGAGTATGCCCCGATAGCGGGAGAGTTGTACCGTTTTAAAGGTTTTTACGCTCAGGCCAGAACCCTTCGTGTGTATCCCGAAAAAGCAGGTGCCTTGTTGTTGGGTGATGTGGGTGAGGTGACCAAATCATTGATGGAGAAATTTCCTGAGTACAAAAAGGGTGATTATATAGGGCTGAGCGGAATTGAGAAATCATACGAGAACGAATTGCGCGGTCAACGCGGAATCAAGTATGTCTTTCGAGACAACTTAGGCGTTGAGCGTCAAGTGGCCAACGGTAGCTTGGATGTTAAGGCCATCGAAGGAACCCACGTGGTTTCCTCCATTGACATTGACTTGCAGAAGTATGGTGAGAAATTGATGCAGAACAAGCGGGGCTGTATAGTCGCCATTGAACCCAAGACGGGGGAGATATTGGCTTTGGTCTCGTCGCCCACGTTTGACCCCAACTTATTGTTAGGCCGTGCAAGGGGTACCAATTTCTTAGCATTGAGTAGGGACAAACAAAAGCCGTTGTTCAATAGAGCAACGCAAGCGCAGTATCGACCTGGTTCCATTTTCAAAATTGCACAATCACTCACGGCTTTGCAATTGGGCGCCATTACCAAGGATACCCGCATTCCTTGCAACCGCGCTTTGATTGGATGTCATGGCAGCCACAGCATGGATGATTTGGAAATGGCCATTGTTCATTCTTGCAATCCTTATTTCAGAGGAGTGATGCAAAGGGTAGTAGAAGGTGGACGAAATCCAAAAAATCGTTTTAAAGATGCGCAGATAGGACTTGGTCTGTGGCGTACGCAAATCATGAAGTTTGGTTTTGGAACCAATTTGAGCACGGATATACCAGGTGTGAAGAAAGGATTGGTCCCCAGTCCTGAGTATTATGATCGTGCTTATGGCAAAGAGTCTTGGAATTTTAGCACCATCTATTCCATCAGTATTGGAGAGGGAGAGATGTTGGTAACGCCCATTCAAATGTGCAACTTGGCTTGTATTGTCGCCAATAGAGGTTATTACTACAGCCCACATACGGTGAAAAAAGTTGGATTGAATGGGGCGCCTCGTCCAGAGTTTGCGCAGAAGAATGATGTTGGCGTTAATCAGGAATATTTTGATGTGGTGATTTCAGCGATGGAAAAAGTGGTGGGACCCGGTGGAACAGCCAATGGAGCCAAGTTGCAGGATATAGTCATTTGTGGCAAAACAGGTACTGTACAAAATGAGCCGCGAAAAGACCACAGTGTATTCGTTTGCTTTGCACCCAAGGAAAATCCCAAGATTGCGCTAGCGGTATATGTAGAGAATTGCGGATTTGGCGGAACATGGGCAGCGCCTATCGCTTCATTGATGATTGAGCAATATCTCAATGACGCCATTAAAAACGTCGAAAGAGAAACGCATATTCTTGAACAAAATTTCTTGAATCAATGAGCAGGAGCAGAAACAATAGTGCAGTAGGTCCCATTGATTGGCCCATCATTGGCGTTTGGATTTTCTTCGTCATTTTTGGTTGGATGACCATTTACTCTGCCGCTTATGACGCTGCGCATCCCATGCCTTTTGATTTTGCCAAAGAGTACGGAAAACAAATGATGTGGATTGCTATTTCTGTTTTGCTGGCCATTCTAACGCTATACATTGAAGGGGATTTCTTTGCCAAGTTTGCTTGGGTCATTTATGGTTTCTTTCTGATGCTCTTGGTGCTGGTTTTGATTATTGGTAAAGAAGTCAACGGCGCCAAGGCCTGGTTTGGGATAGGTTCGTTTGGTATTCAACCTTCAGAGTTTTCAAAAATTGGGGTCGGTTTGGTATTGGCCAAATACATAGCCTCCATCGGTGGTGGTCAATTGAAGAACATGCAAAGCAGGATGGTTTCTGTAGCAATCATTGGTATGCCGGCTGGATTGATTTTACTTCAGCCCGATGTGGGTTCATTGCTCACTTTTGTGGCCTTTGTGTTTGTGATGTACCGTGAAGGATTGTCAGGCAATGTATTGATTGTTGGTTTTGCGGCCATTCTATTTGGTGTCTTGTCCATCGTTACCGGAGCGGGCACTGCGGATATTCCTTTTTGGGGCGAACAGAGTGGGGTGTGGATGCTGATCATCGTGCTGGTTATTCTGGCTTTGTTGGTTTTGGTTTATGCCCGGAATTTTATCCCGCCGCGAAACCGTCGCAAGATGTATTTGATTGTAATCATTGGAACCATTGCTGCATCTTCTTTCAGTTACTCAGTGTCTTACATTGTAGATAATATCTTGGAGAAACACCACAAAGAGCGGATCTATGTGATGTTGTCTTTGCCAGTTGAAAGAAAGGATGCTGATTACAATGCGGAGATGGCCAAGATCACCGTCGGTATGGGAGGGGTAATGGGCAAAGGTTGGCTGGATGGTCCCATGACCCAAAACAATTATGTCCCTGAGCAATGGACCGACTTTATTTTTAGCGCAGTTGCGGAGGAGTGGGGATTCGTAGGCAGCCTGATTCTGATTGGGGCCTATGTATTTTTGATTATCCGATTGATGTTCATTGCCGATCGTCAGCGCTCTGTATTTTCCAGGGTTTACGGCTATTGCGTGGCATGTATTTTCTTCATGCACTTCCTCATTAATATCGGTATGGTCATCGGTTTGGCGCCCATTATTGGAATTCCCTTGCCATTTTTTAGCTATGGTGGCTCATCGTTGATGGCCTTTACATTGCTCCTGTTTATCATGGTGCGCCTAGACTCTGAGCGCTGGAGCGTGTTGAAATAAAAGTCAACGAAATTTATCCTTGATCTCCCGCATAAATTGCGAAGCAAAGACAAACTCATTCAGCAATGGGTGATTGGATTTTAATATGCTGTGACGATCGCCCGACCAAGCAAATTCTCCCTTGCTCATGAATTGTATGGTGTCTGCGATCTCAATCACAGAGTTCATGTCATGGCTAATAACAATCGTGGTCATGTTATAGCGGTCCGTAATTTCTCTGACCAATCCATCAATTTTAATGCTGGTCAATGGATCCAAACCAGAGTTGGGCTCATCTACAAAGAGGTACTTGGGATTCAAAGCAATGGCCCTTGCCAATCCTGTACGCTTTTTCATTCCGCCTGAAAGCTCACTTGGAAAGAGACTACTTTTTCCTGACAGCCCTACTTGCTCCAATATCTCATCCGTTCTTTTGTCCATTTCCTTTTTGGTCATGGGGGTGAACATCTTCATGGGGAATTGAATGTTTTCCCCAACAGTCATGGAGTCAAACAAGGCAGCGCCCTGAAAGAGCATGCCAATATTGTTCAATATCTTCTTTTTTTCGACGCGGCTGACATTGATAAAATTTTCGCCATCATAGGTAATGGTACCAGCATTCACGGGCATCAATCCCACCATGCACTTGGTGAGTACACTTTTTCCTTCGCCGCTTTTTCCAATGATGAAATTCACTTTGCCTGTCTCAAAAACACAGCTCACGTTATTGAGCACCTTCAATGAACCGAATGATTTCTCTATTCCTTTTAATTCAATCATAACAGAAGCAATTGCGTTAAAAGAAAATTGGCAATCATAATCATCACAATGGAGTAGACCACTGCACGTGTGCTGCTTTGTCCCACCTCTAATGCACCACCGTGTGTGTAATAGCCATGGTAGGCGGAAATACTACTCATTAAGAACGCAAAAAATACCGTCTTGATAACGGAATAAAAAATATCATAAGCCCGGAAGGCGTATTGCGCGCCATATTCAAAATCATTGTAGGATACTGCACCGCTCAAGATGGCAATAGCTCCTCCACCAACAACACCTACAAACATGGCCAAAACGACTAGGAAAGGAAGAATGATGACGGCTGCGATAATTTTGGGAAGAATCAAGAAGCTGGCAGAGTTGATACCCATAATGTCTAAGGCATCTATCTGATCAGAAATGCGCATCGTGCCGATTTCCGATGCAATGTTGCTTCCCACTTTACCGCTGATGATGAGACAAACAACGGTGGAAGAAAATTCTAGAATAATGGATTGCCTTGTGGTAAATCCAATGGTCCATCTTGGAATCCATCCACTGTCAATATTGGATGCAGTTTGAATGGCTACAACCCCCCCCATGAAAAGCACCAACAGTGATACGATACCAACGGATTGCAGACCAATTTTATCCATTTCCTTTACGATCAACGGGAAGTAAACGCGTGTCTTCTCTGGCTTGGAGAAAACATGTCCCATTAAAGCGGAGTAGGTACCGACACTTTTAAAAATTGGCATGTTTCAAAAATAAGTCTAAATAAATTAGTTTGACCATTTTATGATCTTGCTGACCGCAGAAAACAAAAATTCATGACCGCTGGCTTCCTCCCTGCACAATATGCGGGTTCTGTTTTTTCTAATTCTCAGGAAAATTCTTTTTTCTTTTCCGTAGTAAAATCTTTCTCCATCCTTGAGGTGTTCTAGGAGGATCTCTCCACTTTCG
>CANEVR010000091.1 GCA_947442505.1 Flavobacteriales bacterium
TGAGGCAATGTTTCCGATTTCATCAAATTGGAGGCATAGTTGTTCGTTGAGTCTACGTCAAAAAGTGAAATGCGGTTAAATTCCATCAATGGCGAAGATAAACCACATTTTTGAGGCTTGGAAGATTGTACATTTGCACAAATAATATTATGGCCAAAAAAGTAAAGAAAGCGGGTGACGAACAACTCATTGATGTGATTGTTGAAGGAATGAAAGAGGTGAAAGCAACCAACATTGTAATAATGGATCTTAGAGACATTGAGTCAGCAGTGGCCAATTATTTCGTGATTGCAACGGGAAACAGCTCCACCCAGGTTGAAGCCATCAGCAATTCAGTGGATCGATTTACTGAGGAGCATTTGGATGATAGTCCAAGACGCATTGAAGGTAAACGCAATGCCAAGTGGATTTTGATGGATTATTTTACGGTATTGGTTCACCTTTTTGATGAGGAAACCCGCACATTTTACAACCTAGAGCAGTTGTGGGGTGATGCTAAGTTTACGAGAATAGAAGAATAAAGAAATACTTCAATGGCGACAGACAAAAACAAAAAACAAAAGCCAAAAATGCCTGAGGCTCCCAAGAATGTGAATTTCTATTGGGTCTATGGTGTTATAGCGGCCATATTGATTGGCACCATGTTTTTCAATAGTTCCAGCGATGGAAGAGAAACAGATTTTGCCAGATTCAAGCAATTTGCGGATAAACATCTGATTGAAAAGTTGGAGTATGATGGCAATACTGCCATGATTTATCTGAACGCAAAAGGTCAGGACTCATTGAAAAATGAAATTGGCACAAATAACAACATGTCTCGGTTTTCGAGAAATGCTGATTATTGGTTTAATATTCCGCCGGGTGATGAGTTTGTAAAAGAAATTCAAGGCACTGGAGAGAAGAATGGTTTTGTTGTGAGGTATCAACCTCCCAATGAAACGGCACAGGGATTAATCTGGTGGATTGTGATGTTGGGTGTTATGATTTTGGGATGGGTGCTCATCATGCGTCGCATGGGCGGTGGCGGCGGCGGTGGCGGACAGATCTTTAATATCGGAAAATCCAAAGCCACGTTGTTTGAGAAAGGAAAAGGAACACAAGTTACTTTTAATGATGTTGCAGGCTTAGAAGGCGCAAAAGAGGAGATTCAAGAGATTGTTGAATTCTTAAAGAACCCCAAGAAGTATACAGAGTTGGGTGCAAAAATACCCAAAGGTGCATTGTTGGTGGGTTCGCCAGGGACAGGAAAAACATTGCTTGCCAAGGCTGTTGCTGGAGAGGCGCAGGTTCCCTTCTTCTCTTTGTCAGGAAGTGATTTTGTTGAGATGTTCGTTGGCGTTGGAGCAAGCAGAGTGCGGGATTTGTTCCGCCAAGCAAAAGAAAAAGCGCCTGCCATTATTTTTATCGATGAGATTGACGCCATTGGTCGAGCTAGAAGCAAGAACATCAATTTTGGCAGCAATGACGAGCGTGAAAATACCTTGAATCAGTTGCTCACAGAAATGGATGGATTTGGAACCAACTCAGGAGTAATTATTCTTGCAGCCACGAACAGAGCTGATATTTTGGACAAAGCCCTTTTGCGTGCAGGTCGATTTGATCGCCAGATTTATGTAGATATGCCGGATGTTAAGGAGCGTGTTCAAATATTCAATGTTCATTTGGCTCATATCAAAAAAGGAGAAGGATTGGATGTTGAATTTTTGGCCAAACAAACGCCAGGCTTTAGTGGTGCTGATATTGCCAATGTGTGCAATGAGGCCGCTCTTATAGCTGCTAGAAAAGGACATACAGAGGTGGGCAAACAAGATTTCTTGGATGCTGTGGATCGCATTATCGGAGGATTGGAGAAGAAGAATAAAATCATCTCTGTGGATGAGAAGAAAACCATAGCCTATCATGAAAGTGGTCATGCTTTAGTGAGTTGGTTGTTGCGTTACGCATCTCCTTTGGTAAAAGTTACCATTGTACCGCGTGGTCGTTCATTGGGCGCTGCATGGTATTTGCCAGAAGAGCGTCAAATCACCACCACGGAACAAATCTTGGATGATATGTGCTCCGCTCTAGGTGGAAGAGCCGCAGAGGAGATTGCATTTGGAAAAATCTCTACAGGCGCTTTGTCTGACCTTGAGAAAGTAACCAAGCAGGCTTATGCCATGGTGAGCATATACGGATTGAATGAGCGCATCGGTAACCGAAGTTATTACGATAGTTCCGGAGAATCTCAATTTCAAAAACCCTACAGTGAGGAAACGGCAAGAATCATTGATGAAGAAGTAAGCAAAATTATTGAGACAGCTTATTTGAAGGCCAAGGAACTGCTGAGTGCACACAAAGGTCAATTGGATCAGTTGGCGAGTAAACTTTTGGAAAAAGAGGTCATCTTTAAAGATGACTTGATAGAGGTTTTGGGTCCTAGACAGTGGGAAGAAGAAGCAAAAGTGATGGATCAAGCAGCTACTGCGCCAATACTTGAGGAAAAAGGTGCAGCAGCTACTTCAGAAACCGAAGTCAAAGAATCCGATGCAGCGAGCGATGTTCAGAATTCATCAGAAGCTGACCACCAAGACAAAGCACCGGATACCAATGAGTAACTTAGTTGTTCGATCCATAACCGGCCTATTCTTTGGATTGGCCATGATTGGTGCTTTTTTATGGGGACCTACAGCTACAGCGCTTTTGTTTCTTTTGTGGGTATTTGTAGGTTCTCATGAATTCTATCAGTTGACAGGTGCTTCATCTCACCGCGCTTGGGGTGGAATTGTATTGGGTGTAACCTTTTACATCTTTTTCTTTCTCATTGGTTCAGAGGTTTTGACTTATCAAGATTTGGTTTTTTTATTGCCTGTCTTTGTCTTGTTGATGACCTTGGAGTTGGTGGTGCTAAGACCACATTTTGCAGTGGATTTTGCGCGCGTTTTAATGGGCTGGGCATACGTTGCATTGCCCATGTCTTTGGTGAGCTCATACGCCTTTATTCCCGGTGAATACACCCCTTGGTTGCCCATTACTTTTTTTGCCATGCTTTGGGTCAATGATTCAGGAGCCTACTTTGTTGGTCGAGCATTTGGTAAAACAAAACTTTTTGAAAAAGTATCACCTAAAAAAACGTGGGAAGGTTTTGTGGGCGGATTGTTAGCCACTGTCCTCTGCGGTGTAGGATGCAGTCAGATCCCCATGATACAAAGTGATTTGTTTTTAATGACAACATCCCATTGGGTAGTTTTGTCATTGATCATTTCCATTTTTGGAACCATTGGTGATTTAATAGAATCACATTTGAAAAGAACTGCCAACGTTAAGGATTCAGGAGTATTGATTCCGGGTCACGGTGGCGTATTGGATCGATTTGACGGATATTTGATGGCCATGCCCATGGCATACACTTTTGTTTATTTAATTTATCGCATATGACCATTCACAAGGAAGGTAGAGGTTTGATAATCATTACAACACTCATTTTGGGTTTGGTTGTATTTTGGGACAAACAAGCGGAGGGTTTGTTTTGGATAAAATTATTGATCACCGCTGCTGTGATTTTTTTCTGGATAGCATTTCTGCAATTTTTCAGATTGCCCAAACGAGTCAATGGTGCCCAACCCAATGAATTGGTAGCGCCTTGCGATGGAAAGGTGGTGGTCATCGAAGAAGTTGAAGAGCCTGAGTATTTCAAGGACAAAAGGATTCAAGTTTCTATTTTCATGTCACCCATTAATGTGCACGCCAACTGGACACCCGTTGGAGGTGAGGTTACTTATGTGAAGTATCATCCAGGGAAATTTTTGGTGGCATGGCATCCCAAAAGTTCTACGGACAATGAGCGCACTACAGTTGTAGTAAAAGCCAATAATGGTAAGGAAGTGCTTTTTCGTCAAATAGCAGGTGCCGTGGCACGAAGAATTTGCTATTACGTAAAGCCAGGTCAGGCCCTTTCGCAAGGTGAGGAATTTGGCTTTATTAAATTTGGAAGCAGGGTAGATTTGTATTTCCCCATTGAGACAGATATTCGTTGTAAAATCGGAGATGTCACCACTGGCAATGAAACGGTTATTGCTGCTTGGTAATAGAACAAGACAATTTACAGAAATAAAAAAGGGGCTCACGGCCCCTTTTTTTGTATTTTATCTATCATCATTTGATGAACTCAGCATCTTTAATGGTCGTACTAACAGCATTTACGCAAAGCACAGGAATTTGAGCGTCATTGTTGATCACTTGCTGCTCTTCAGATGAACTGAACATACCCATGAAGCCACTCTCATGAGAATTAACAATACAAATCAAATCCGCTTCAATAGCAGCAGCATACTTAATCATTGACTTCACAAAAGATTTGTTTTCAGTAATTTCTACATCATAATCAATACCCCGTCCTTCGAGGTATTCTTTAGCAAATGCAAGATTGCGCTCCAATTGATTTCTCAAAAACTCATCCGTTTCATTGGGTGATACCAAATAAACTTTTGAATTGAAATACTTGGCCATATTGCCTACAGAAGTCAATTTCTGCTTGGTCTCTTTTTGCAAGTCCATTGGAACAACCAATTTGTGGTATCCGTGTGGACGAATCGTTCTTTCTTGGGTAACAATAAAAGGCACCAAAGATTCGGTGACAATTTTCAATGCACGGCTTCCTGTAAGAAACTGCATTCCACGTATTCCGTGTGTTCCCATAATGATAAGATCGGCCTCCATTTCAGAAGAAACTTTGTCAATATCCTCGAAGATATTTCCGATTCTAACGATGGTCTCAATGTTCTCACCCTTCTCTGTTCTCACCCACTCTTTGAGGGCATTCATTTTGGCCTTTGCTTCAGCCACTTGAAATTTGTTATCGATGATGTGCGTGACATGAACAGTTGCCTTGATTGTTTTTCCCATAACCAATGCATGGTCCAATGCCACTTCACTTACACGTGTAAAGTCATATGGGGTAATAATCTTCTTTTCCATATTCATAAATTTCTTCAAAAATACGGATAAAAAAACAAAGATTATTCAGTTTTAACGACTTCCATAAAGGAAAGAATCAGCTGTAAAAATTCTTGGGGAGCTTCAGCATGGACCCAATGTCCAGCTTTTTCGATGGTTTGGAATGTTGCCTTTGGGAATAGATTCGATATGGATGAATGATCAGTTGCTAAAACATAATTGGACTTTCCACCGGCAAGGAAAAGAGTAGGGATTGGAACAGATAATTGGGGCAGGGCAGACAGAATTTGCGCTATACATTCTTCCAGAACAAGAGCATTGAATCGCCATGCCAATTTGCCTTCTTCTATCCAATACATGTTTTTAAGTATGAATTGTTGGGTAGAGAAATCTGGAATAAAAGGTGCAATGCGGGTTTCAGCTTCCTTCCGACTGGCGCAATGATCAATATCTACAGCGTGAATGGCATCAAAGATGGGTCCATGATGCGGAGGATATGCTTTGATCCCCATATCAATGACCATGAGTTGAATGACTTTTTCAGGATAGGATTGGGCAAAATGCATGGCCGTTTTCCCCCCCATGGAATGTCCCAAAACATAAGCGCGTTGTATTCCCAACGATTCAATGGTCTCATTGACATCTTCAGACATTACAGCGTAGTTCATCTCATCTGAATGCGGGCTGTGTCCGTGATTTCGCTGGTCAATCAATGTAACCTTGAACCACTGGCTCAATTGCTTGGCATGGGTTTGCCAATTGTCACCTGAGCCAAATAATCCATGAAGAATAATCAAATCATCTCCAGTCTCTCCTATTGTTCTTGCATACAACTTCATAAGTAACTGGGGTTTAATTGATGCAAGTACATTTTCACAGTGTTGTCCAATCCAAAATACAGGGCGTCGGAAATGAGCGCATGACCAATGGAGACCTCATCTATGAAAGGAAGTTGTTCTGCAAAAAAGCGTAAATTTTCCAATGACAAATCATGCCCTGCATTGATGCCAAGTTCCAATTTTTGAGCAACTAGAGCTGCTTCTTTATATGGCGCTAGAGCTTGCTCAGGATTTTTGTTGTAATTTATAGCAAACGATTCCGTGTAAAGTTCAATCCGATCTGTACCTGTTTCCTTGGCACCGTCAATTTGTGCAATAATGGGATCAATAAATATGCTTGTTCTTATGCCGTTTTTTTTAAACTCATCAATCACCTCTTTTAAAAAAGTTGCATGCTTGATGGTGTCCCAACCTGCATTAGAGGTTAGCGCATCTGGAGCGTCTGGAACCAGGGTGACTTGATGCGGCTTGGATTGAATGACCAAGTCAATAAAAGAGGCGGTAGGATTCCCTTCAACATTAAGCTCTGTTTTCACTGTATTTTTTAAATCAAAAACATCTTGGTATCGAATGTGTCTTTCATCAGGTCTTGGATGAACTGTTATCCCATGTGCCCCAAAAGCCTCAATTTTTGAAGCTGCTTTGAGTATATCAGGAGTGTTGCCTCCTCTGGCATTTCGAATGGTGGCGATTTTATTGATGTTGACACTTAACTTAATCATGATGGCGCAAAAATGCGGCTAAATACATTTAACTTCAATTGTTTTTTAAAATTTTGAAAGTGGAGTGATTCTTTTCCTTTCTTTGCCTTGAATATGAAAACGGCCTCCCAAATTATCGATACGCAA
>CANEVR010000092.1 GCA_947442505.1 Flavobacteriales bacterium
CTTGCATTGTTCCAATATTTTTTCATGGCAATTCTTTTAATTGGGCATTGAGGTTGTTCAGTAATAATCCCATCTTCTCATAAACGTAGGCGTACTCGGGTAATTGCTTTCCAGTGAAAGTAAAGCACAAATGATAATTTTTATCTTCTGCTGTTATCAAGTTCCGCTGCAGCCGATAGGCTTCTCGCATCAAGCGCTTGATGCGATTGCGGTCATGAGCCCGCTTGTAATTTCTTTTGCTAACCGTAAACATCGCCTTTAATCCCTCTGTGTCTTCTGATTTTCGGTGTATCAGAATGATGGCGGGATATTTAATGGCCTTTCCTTTATCAAATAACATCTCAATGCTTTTGCGTCGCTTGAGTCTCTCATTTTTGGATAAAGTAAAGGAACCTGTCATGCTTAAGGCGGTTAGGGATTCAAAAACTGATTGAAATTTTTCCCCACTTCAATGGCTTTCAATATCTCATGATCCGTTGGATAAAGCACTTTAAAGGACGTTCGGTCTTCAAAGAGGTACCTACCCAGTGTGGATTTGATGCGCTGTTTGATATCCACTTTGGCTCTATTCCATTCTTTGCTATTGATACTCAATTTTTTGGTTTTGGCCAATTTCAAAATTTCATTGAGCATTTGCTCGGATGTTTTGAATTGAGCAATAAAGTCATCTTCTGATTTGTATTTTTTAAGTTGGTTGTAATTTTTGTCAAAATAATCAAAACAAAAATCCCGCAAAACACCTGATCCAAAAAGACTATTGAGCACAACATTATTGGCAGTGTCCAATGCTACAAAAACTTCAGGAGTAATTCCGCCTGACCCATAAACGATGCGCCCTTTGGGTGTTTTGAATTTCAATGTGTCAATTTTTTTTATGCTGTCGGGATGAAACAATTCACCACGGACATAGCGCTCTGAGAACTCATCAAAATAATTGGTGGAGTCGCTGTATGGTTTTTGAATGCAACGACCAGTAGGTGTATAATAACGTGCAATGGTTAAACGGAAAGCGCTTCGGTCTGGTAACTCAATTTCATGTTGTACCAAACCTTTTCCAAAGGTTCTTCTTCCAACGGTAACACTCTTGTCCCAATCTTGCAGCGCGCCGGCAAAGATTTCACTCGCAGAGGCTGACTCTTGATCCACGAGGACCACGACATTCATGTTTTTGAATTCACCATCTTTGGTGGTGAAGTATTGTTTTTTGCCCACATGCATGCCGTTGGTATATAAGACCAGTTTATCCTTTGGTAAAAACGACTCGGCCATTTTGAAACTTTGATCCAAAAGACCTCCGCCATTTCCGCGTAAATCAACAATGACCGTTTTGCAACGCTGACTCTTCAATTGACGCACCGCCAACTCAAATTCATCAAACGTGTTCTGACCAAAATTTTCCACTTTAACGTAACCAATTTCTTTATCAACCATAAAGGAAGCAGGCACACTCTTTAGCGGAATGTTTCCGCGTTTGATTGTAATTTCAATGGTATTGTTGTTGTTTTTTCTGACAACAGAAAGTTTTACTTCAGAACCAGATTTTCCTTTGATCATTTTTTGGACTTTATCATTGTCCAATTTTTCTTTGATGATGTCTTTACCGTCTACTTTTACAATGCGGTCACCGGGAAGAAGTCCAGCGCGCTCTGCAGGACCGCCGGCGATGGTTTTTACTACACGCAAAGTGTCCTTGTAAACGATAAACTCCATTCCAATTCCTTCGTATTCACCATTCATGCGCTCTTGGCTTTCAGCAATGGCTTCAGGAGAAATGTAATAGCTGTGGGGGTCAAGGTGCGAAAGGATGGATTGAATAGCGCCCTCTATGAGCATTTTCTTGTCCACACTGTCTACATAGTTTTCTTCAATGAAATCAATGAGGCTAACCAATTTATTGGGGTTCTCCTCGGCGCCGGTTTTGATGGTCAAGAGGTTGGTGTCGGCCAAATAGGTTCCGATTAAAATTCCAACAACCAGGACCATACCGAAATACAATGGTTGGGCTGAGGATGGCCTGATTTTTTTTCTCAAAGGCGCAGGGGACGGGTTTTGTGGAGTATTCTCGTTCATTAGGGCTCAGCAATCTGTGCAACTTCAATTCCAGCGTTTTGTAAGAAATGAATGGCTGTATTGTCTTTGTATTCTTCTATGTAAACCATCCGTTTGATTCCGGATTGTAGTATTAATTTACAACAATCTTTGCATGGCGATAAAGTGATGTAGAGTGTGGAATCCTTGGCGTTGTTGGTGGATTTGGCAATTTTGGTAATGGCGTTGGCTTCTGCATGGAGGACATACCAATGTGTTTCTCCCAAATCATTTTCGCAGGTGTTGGGAAAGCCACTGGGCGTTCCGTTGTAACCATCTGAAATGAGCATGCCATCCTTTACCAACAGGGCGCCAACTTTCTTGCGGTGACAATGGGACAATTTGGCCCATTCTTGTGCCATTTTTAAATAGGCCCGATCATACCGCTCTTGTTTTTCCGCCGTCATCTTTATCTTATTGCAATAGCTACAAAAATAGGGAGTGCGGGTTATATTCGCATCATTATTTTTTAGTCCAGAAAAAACATGAAAATCTACACCAAAACAGGGGATCAAGGAACCACAGGTATCTTGGGTTCTGAACGTTTGGATAAGTTTAATATTCGTATTGAGGCTTATGGCAACGTGGATGAACTCAATGCTCAAATTGGTGTGCTCAATGCGCAATATGCTGACGCTAATGGCGATTGGGTACAAGACCGATTGTTTGTGTTGGGCAGTTGGTTGGCCGTTGAACCGGGTTTAGAGAATCAAATTCAGATGCCCCGAATTGAACAAGTTGACATCGATCGCTTGGAAGGAGCAATGGATGAAATGGAGTCGCAGCTTCCTCCTTTGAAGAATTTTATTTTGCCAGGAGGGCACATGGCCTCAGCCCAAGCCCATGTTGTTCGTTGTATTTGCCGCCGCGCTGAGCGCTCGGTATGGGAGCTCAATCACCAGCATCCCGTTCAACTGGAAATCCCCATATTTTTGAATCGTCTGTCCGATTATTATTTTACCCTTTCTCGTTGGATTTTACAGCAAAATGGCTTGTCGCCACAATGTTGGATTCCACAGAAATAAATAATATTTCCACAAAGGCTTGTTTTTTTGACTTAAAATTTTACTTTCGCACAAATTAACTCGTTCAACCCTTTAAAAAAGAAACTGCTATGTATTGGACGCTAGAACTTGCCTCTTATTTGGAAGATGCCCCTTGGCCAGCTACCAAAGATGAGTTGATAGATTATGCCATGAGAGCTGGAGCTCCATTGGAAGTTGTAGAAAATCTGCAGCAAATTGAGGACGACGAAGAAGTATTTGAGAGCATTGAAGACATTTGGCCGGATTACCCTACCAAAGAGGATTTCTTCTTCAATGAAGACGAATATTGATTTTTCTTCTCGAAGTTACTGAATTACCCACCGGACAGTTGTCCGGTTTTTTTGTTCCATAAGGACTGATTGTTGTTCCATTCTTAGAAGGTCTGAAGCTTGGTAATGTCTTATAGTAATCAGTTTGACCCCTTCATTGTATTTTAAAGTATACTTGTTTTCCAAGGCTGATATCAAAGCCTCGCGCTTATGGGGTTCACATTGTATGCACAATGTAAAACTCAATGCGCTGTTTTCCATCATTTGCACCTTGATTCCCAGGTGATGCAACTGATTGAAAATTTCAACAATGTTGTCTTCTACAACAAAAGAAAAGTCTTTGGTGGAGATGGAAATCAAGGTTTGATTTTCTTTTTCAATGTAACAGCTTGGATAATTCAATGCAGTGAAGTGACCGATCAATGTGCCTGGCAATTGCGGATTTACAAAGGAGGCAATGCGCAAGGTGATGTTTTTGGATTCTAGTGGTTGAATGGTTTTGGGGTGAATGACACTCGCACCGTAATACGCCAATTCAATGGCTTCTTGATAGGATATTTTTTCTATGATTTGAGCATCTGCTTGTTTCTTTGGATCAGCGTTGAGCATGCCAGGTACATCTTTCCAAATGGTAAGTTGTGTGGCGTTCAAGCAATGTGCAAAAATCGAAGCCGTATAGTCACTTCCTTCTCTGCCCAAAGTGGTCCATTCACCTTTTGCAGTAGAGCCTATGAATCCTTGTGTAAGTATGATGTCGGCGTTGTTTTTTAGGCCAATAATTTTTTTCCGGGTAGCTTCCCACTGTACCCTGGATTCACGGTGAAGGTTGTCCGTGATAACAAAATCAGTGGCCATGATGAATTGGTGATTCAATGCGATTTTGTTCCAGTAATCGTGCAAAAGAGAAGTGGAAATAATTTCTCCAAAGGGGATAATTTGATCATAACTGGCATCAAAGGAGTCCTTGTCAATGTTGCCAAGCTTGCACCTCAATGTTTCAATTTGGTGATGCCAAAGACATGCATTGGTTTCCATCTCCAAGGCCGTAGAAATGGACTGGTGAAAGTCGGTGATGAATTGTAGGGTCTCCTCAAATGGTTGGTCATGAAACCACTGAAGGTGCAGTTTTTCCAGCGCATTGGTTGTTTTGCCCATAGCGGAAACAACAACGCACAACGGCTCCTGAATGGACGAAACAATTTGAGCTACATTTTTGATGGCCGCTGCATCTTTGACACTGGCCCCGCCAAATTTATATACTTGCATTTTGCGATTGGAATTGCTGTAATTGTTCTTTACTTAATTTGACATTGAACCACTCTCCATCAAAAAGAGCATCATATTTTTTATAGAATCGAATGGCGGGTTCGTTCCAGTCTAGGACTTGCCAAATCAAACCATTGTATTCTTCTTCTTTTGCAAATTGAATAACAGTGCTCATCAGTTGATGACCTACTTTTTTACCCCGTTCTTTTTCAGTAACCACAATGTCTTCCAGATAGAGCATAGGACCTTTCCAAGTGCTGTAGCGGATGTAACAAATGGCAATGCCTATTATGTTTTCTTCGATTTCAGCTACCCACAAAAAGTATTTGGGATTAAGTCCAAATCCGTCCCTTTCCATGGCTTCCACGGTATTGGTTACTTCATGGGGAGCCTTCTCATACAAAGCCAATTCTTGTATGAGTGATAAAACTTGAGGTAAATCTTTTTGTTGTCCCCTTCTGATTTTTAACATGGTCCAAATTTAGTGGTAATTTCTAGTTTACATTGGCTACCTTTGGAACATGGCAGGAGTGCGCTTAGAAAAATTTTCAGCTTTGATCAAAAAGGAGCTTTCCACAGGCTTTCAACGCAACGGTATGGAATGGTTTCCTGGGGTTTTGGTGACGGTAACCTTGGTAAGGGTAAGCCCTGATTTGGGATACGCCAAAGTATATGTATCCATTTTTCCTACAGAGAAAAGGGGAGAGGTAATGGAATTCATGAAAGAGTACAATGCCACCATCCGTCACTATCTAGCTGGTGTGGTTGGAAAACAAATGCGCAAAGTTCCAGAACTTCAATTTTTTTTAGATGATTCCTTGGACTATTCTGCTGAGATTGACCGATTATTGAAAAAGTAACATGCATTACGATCCCATCAAAAGAAAGCTGGGTGTGGTTTTTAATACCGCTACTTGGACACGTGTTTTGTTTTATCAATTGTTGGACCTTTTGTTATTGCGTTCTTGGCACATTCAAAGGGCATTGCGTCAATGGAAAGGAACGCAAACCCATGCTATTCAGGTCTTGGATGCGGGTTTTGGTTTTGGTCAGTATACTTATCGCATGGCCAAGTCATTGAATTATCAGAACATTGATGCTGTTGATTTGAAGGATGAGCAAGTAGCCGATTGCGATGGTTTTTTTAAAAAAGTCAATATTTCCAATGTTCATTTTCAAACCGGTGACCTTACTGCGTTCGTTCGTCCTGAGAAATATGATTTGGTGCTTTGTGTGGATGTGATGGAACATATTGAGGAAGATGTTCAAGTATTGACCAATTATTGTCAAAGTCTGAAAAAAGGAGGAATGCTCCTCATCTCAACCCCTTCTGATCAAGGAGGCAGTGATGTTCATGATGACGGGGAGACCAGTTTTATTGAAGAACACGTAAGAGATGGTTACGGTGTTGATGACATGGCCAACAAGCTGAAAACAGCGGGTTTTTCCAAATGGGATATTCAGTTTTCATACGGCAGATGGGGAAGGATTTCATGGCTTTTGAGCATGAAGTATCCAATGCTCATGTTAAACAAGACCTCTTTATTTTTTATCATCCTTCCGTTGTATTATTTGGCAACCTATCCTTTTGCATTTGTTTTTAATGCATTGGATGTTAGGGTGCATAATCCAAAAGGAACAGGGTTGATTGTCAAGGCCTGGAAGTAATATGCGCTTGGAATTTTTCTTTGCTTATCGCTATTTGGTTTCAAAGAAGTCCAA
>CANEVR010000093.1 GCA_947442505.1 Flavobacteriales bacterium
ATTGATGTATGGAGAGACAGAAGTATTGTTGAATACTGGACAAACTTTTGCATACATGCGTCAGTATTTTGGAGATGTTGTTATTGTTGTATTTGATAAAAAAGATTTTAGTCCAAACGATAGCAATTGGGTCCAAGTAAACTTGCCCGTTCAATGGAGAGGTAAGTTTTTTAAAGGGCAGATGGGATCGCAGTGGAAGAAAGAGAATGGCAACAATTATGTTTTGTTATCGGGTAAAGGCTATGATATTTTCACGGAAGTTTCCATGAGAGAGTTCCAACAGAATCAAGAGAAAAGTAATTCAGCCCCTATGACTCCAAAAGAGAAAATGATAGCGCCAAAACCTGATATGAAGGGCAAAAGCAAGGGCGGAAAAAAGGACTGATGAACGGTTTGTTGAATGGAAATCGGATTTCCGATTTGTCCACCTACATCAAATGGTCTCTTACCAATGAGGGCTTTGATGAGAGGGAAACAAGGCAAATATTGAAATGGCTATTGGAAGATTTACTCCAAAAGCCGTATGTTGAGTTGATATTGGATCAACATCAAACGGTATCGGAGTCAGAGATTTTGCGTTTGCACTTCAAATTAAAGCGCATTCTGGCTAAAGAGCCCATACAGTATGTACTGGGTTTTGCTTGGTTCATGGGGAAGCGATTTGAAGTCAGCCCTGCTGTTCTCATTCCGAGACCAGAAACAGAGGAGTTGGTGGATAAAGTTCTTCGTCGTATCCAACATAAAACAAGCGGGCGCTTAATCGATTTCGGTACGGGGTCGGGTTGTATTCCAATTGTCATAAAGAACAAGATGCCTCATTGGCATGTTTCAGCATTGGATCTGAGCGCAGAGGCTTTGCGTGTTGCTCTTCAAAACGCTGATGCGCATCAAACACAAGTAGATTTCTTTCAAGACGATATTTTAGAATTAGAAAATGCAAAAGGAGAAGTGGATGTTATTGTAAGCAATCCCCCTTATGTGTTGATGAGTGATCAAGCACAAATGCAAAAGCAAGTTTTGGATCATGAACCGCATTTGGCCTTGTTTGTTCCGAACAATGACCCCTGTTTGTTTTATCGAAAGATTGTTGAATGGTCTTTGGGACAACTGTGCTCAGGAGGTTTGATTGCTTTTGAGGTGCATGAGGAGCACGCATCTAGCGTTGCGGACTTGCTGTCAAATGCTGGATTTCGGACTGAAGTGATGAAGGATTTGCAGGATAAGGATAGATTTGTTTTTGGCACTCGATAGATATTCCTAACTTTACGTCATGATAGTTTCTCCTTCTGTTTTATCCGCTGATTTTGCCAACTTGGAGCGTGATGTAAAAATGATTAACCAATCCAATGCAGAGTGGTTGCACATTGACATTATGGACGGTGTATTTGTTCCCAATATTTCATTTGGACTTCCTGTTACGCAAGCAATTTCCAAGCATTGCACCAAGGTAATGGATGTTCACTTGATGATCGTTAATCCCGATCAATACATTGCAGCATTTAAAGAAGCAGGAGCGCATATTTTGACGGTGCATTATGAGGCGTGTACGCATTTGCACCGCACCATTCAGAACATTAAATCCCATGGCATGAAAGCAGGTGTTGCCATTAATCCGCACACACCCGTGTCAGTGCTAGAGGATGTATTGCAAGATTTGGATTTGGTATTGGTCATGTCTGTGAATCCTGGTTTTGGAGGACAGTCCTTCATCCCCAGAACATTGGATAAGGTCAAGGCATTAAAGAGAATGATTGTTGAGCGTGGATGTTCAACATTGATAGAGATAGATGGAGGAGTCAATGCAGATAATGCAGTGGATTTGAAGAAAGCAGGTGCAGATGTTGTGGTAGCGGGTAATTTTGTTTTTAAACACAATAATCCAATTGAGGCAATTGATAGTATTTACAGTATTTAAACAGTTGAGAATATGGCAAATGTTTTTAAATTAAGGGTGATTATTGATACGGAGGAGGATGTATTTCGTGACATCGAAATGTCACAACAGTCCAGTTTTCATCAATTGCATGAAACCATACTGCAGTCTTTTCAGTTTGAGAAAGGTGAAATGGCCAGTTTCTATTTGAGCAATGATGAATGGGAAAAAGGATTGGAGATTCCTTTGATGGATATGGGTGAGGGTGTTGTTTCTATGGATAATGCTTTGCTATCTGAAATGCTTCAATCTGTTGGAAATAAGGTCTTGTATGTATACGATTTTCTTCGCATGTGGATATTTTATGTCGAGGTGATTGAAGTGTCGGAGTCTGATGATGAGAAAAAGTATCCTTTTGTATCATTGTCTTTTGGGGATGCGCCTTCACAAGATTCCAAGGAGATGGAGGCCATGTTTGAAGACGGAAAATGGGAAGAGGAAGAGAAGTGGGATGCGGCAGCAGGCGAAGATGATGAGGATGAATTCGGTTTTGGTGATGATGAGAATTTTGATGCCGATGATTTTGATGGGTATTATGATGAACGATAGGATCAAGTTTATTTTAAAACAATTGATTTTGGGATTGGTGATGTTCTTGACATCCTTTTTCTTATTGTCTTGTAAGTCAAAAGGAGAGGGTGCGGTTACGTCTGATATGATCCACATCACGGCTACAGCTTCATCAGAAAAGGAGGACTACAACGGGCCGGTGATGACTTTTGATCAAGATACTTTGTTTTTTGAACCCATGGCAGTAGGAGAGAAGTTGTCACATGTTTTTCAATTTGTGAATAGTGGTCGTTCTCCACTTCTGATTAGTGGTGTTTATCCATCCTGTGGATGCACAACCATGAAGGATTGGCCCAAGGATGCCATTGCTCCGGGGCAATCCGGTCAAATTTCCATTGAGTTTAATTCAACGGGAAATTCTGGAAAAGTGGATAAGACCATCACCGTTTCTACCAATTCAGAACCTACAAATGTTGTCTTGCATTTGGTTGGTGAAATTTTAGGTAAGGAAGTATTTCAAGGAGAAAATGGCGCAGGGATGCACATGGAAAGAACAAGATAAATCATTAACTTAGCAGTCTAAATTAAATTATATGTTGTTATTACAAGCTCAAAATGGAGGAAGTGGATGGGCCACGCTCATCATGTTCGGAGGGATGTTCGTTATCATGTATTTCTTCATGATCCGTCCTCAACAAAAAAAGCAAAAGGAAGCAAAGAAGTTTCAGGACTCATTGGAAGTGGGTGACAAGGTCATGACTTTGGGTGGAATTCACGGAAAGATTGTTGAAGTGGGTGATACTTTTGTTGTGATGTCTATTGATCAAGGTAGAATGCGCATTGAGAAGGCAGGTGTCAGTCCAACTAAGCAGGTTGAAACACCGGCATAACCCAAGATTATTTTTCTATGAAAAAGTTTATAATCACCAGTGCTTTTTTATCCATTGGATTTTGGATGAACGCACAAACACAGATCAATATGATTTGGTGTGGCATCAAGGAAGCCGGTAATTCGGAGTCAATTGTGCTTACTCCTGAATGCATGTCGGAAGTTCCAAGATTTTGGAATCCTGAAATGGGAGAATTCAAATGTCTCGGTTTCAAAATGGCTTTGGTTCAAAATGAAGTTTCAACTGTTTTTACATCATTCAATGGTGAGCTCACTGAGGGAATGCGTGCTTCTTTTAAATCCAATAGCACCGTTGGTTTTATTCAGTTTTATGATGTGATTGTTATGTCTTCAAGCGGTGAGACCATCTTAAGTGATAAAGTTTATAAGGTTAGATATAAATTAAGTAAATAGAAAATATGGGGCTTCGGCCCCTTTTTTTGTATGAAACATTGGTTGGATATATTTTGGAATCATTTGCCCGATTTTTTATTGGCAGTGGTATTTCTTTTTGTAGCATGGATCATTATTGGTCGTCTGATAAAGATGATCGAGTTTACCATGATTCATAGAACGCTAAATCCGACTTTGAGTTCTTTTGTGAAGAGTTTTGTGAGTGTGGTGTTAAAGACAGTTGTCTTAATAACTGCAGCAGGAATAGCGGGTTTTGAGGTAACGTCACTGGTGACTTTGATGGGAGCTGCTGGTCTAGCCATCGGACTTTCATTGCAAGGCGAATTGCAGAATTTTGCGGGTGGAGTAATGTTGTTGTTCTTTAAACCTTTTGAGATGGGGGATTACATCACTGTGGGGCAGCACACCGGTAAGGTAGAGGACATTCAAATTTTTAATACAAAGTTGCGAACTGCGGATTCCCACCAAATAATTTTGCCCAATAAGATGTTGTCCAATGAGGTAATTACCAATTATACAAAGTCTGACGAAGTTTCACTGCCGATTGCTTTCTCTGAAGATTTGGCTAGTTTTAATTGGGACAACACCCAAATGAAATGTGGTGAAGTTGTTGATTTTCTTCGACAACAAAGTTTGATATTGCCCAATCCATTTGAGTTACGAATCATCAAGTCTGATGGACAATTAATTTATTTGAGCTTGATGTTAAAGACAAAAAGAGATACCGTGGAAGAGGTCAAACACCAATTTTGGATTGGTTTTCATCGCTTTCTTGCCAGACAGTAAAAGTCTTGGATTAATCAGCTGAAAAAACTTTGCCTTCGCAAAGGCCAAAACCAATATTGTATTGCTTGCCAACAGAAACGGCCTCCATGGTCACGGTGTCACCATCCAAAATAAATTTCCGCTCTGTTCCATCTTTCATTTGAACAGGCTTGGTTCCTTTCCAAGCGATTTCTAACATCGATCCATAACTTCCTGGCTGCGGACCACTAATGGTTCCTGATGCCATCATGTCTCCACAGCGAATATTACAACCGCCAACGGTGTGATGAGCCAATTGTTGGGCGTAATTCCAATACATGTATTTATAGTTGCTTTCTGAGACAACTGTATCTTCTCCTTTGGGCGTTTTTATGGAAACTTTTAGATCGATATTGATGTTGTAGTTGCCATCATATTTGAGGTATGACAAAACCTCAGGTGATTGTATTGGTCCCGGCTCATGAAATTCTTCAAGAGCTTCCAATGTTACAATCCAAGGTGATATGGTTGATGCAAAGTTTTTAGCAAGGAATGGACCCAACGGAACATACTCCCATCTTTGGATATCTCGTGCACTCCAGTCATTGAAGATAACAAAACCAAAAATATAATCCTTGGCCTCTGATGTCGAAATGCGCTGCCCCATTGGCTTTCCTTCAAAAGTGATAAAGGCCATTTCCAATTCAAAATCCAATTGATTGGTGGGTTGAAAGACAGGCTGTGTATCGTCAGATACATTGGTTTGTCCACTTGGACGGTTTATGGGCGTTCCACTAACGACAATAGAGGAAGATCTACCGTGGTATCCAACGGGCAAATGTTTCCAGTTGGGCAACAATGCCTTCTCAGGGTCTCTAAACATCATACCCACATTTCGAGCATGGTCTTCACTGCTGTAGAAATCTGTATAATCTCCAATATGAACAGGCAAATGCATGGTTGCATTGGATTGCTCATCCATGACACTATTCACTTGGGGATGATCTTTTAAAATACTGTTTTTGTCATCCAGTAAATCGATGATGGTATTTCGTAACGCCACCATGCTTGCCTTGCCGTGTTTCATGAGTGTGTTTAATACACAGGTATTGAAGTCAGCAGATGAAAATGGCAAATCATTGAACAATTCAAGTTCGAACAATCCTTTGATATCAATGATCTTATCTCCAATGGCTACACCGGGTCGGGCAGATTTTGAAGGTGTAGAATAAATTCCAAAAGGAATGTTTTGTATTGGAAAAGGACTCTGTGGAGCCACATCAATCCATGATTTTTTCATATTACATCAATTGAGCAACGATTTTTTCAATGGTCAGACCTTCGGCTTCAGCTTTGTAATTTCTGACAACGCGGTGTCTGAGTATAGGAAGTGCTACAGCTTTCA
>CANEVR010000094.1 GCA_947442505.1 Flavobacteriales bacterium
ATCAACATCCACATGCATGCTATCGTCCGGATTGAATTGTCCTTTATTCAAACTCTCAGAGATGGTAATGGTATTTCGGTTATCAATAAACCAGTCGAATCCAACATTCCCTCTGGCAAAATACCCATTGTTTCTGCTGATTTGATATTGATCAGATTGCATTGGTAAGGTCAACAAATCTTTGCGGTCTGTGTAAGCCTCGGATATGCTTCTGCGTTGATTCAAATTTCCATTTACAAAAAAATTAATTTTCTTTTTTCTGATATTAAAATCCAAACCACCATTCATTCTGTATTTGTCTTGAAGCCTACTTTCCATTCCGGGAGGAACTGTATTGATTCCCGTTCGGATACTGCCATTGTATCCGCGACCCCTGTCTTTTTTCATCACGATATTCAATATTCCACCACCACCACCTGAGGCATCATACTTGGCTGATGGATTGGTGATGACTTCTACTTTCTCAATGGCATCGGCTGGAATTTGATCAATGGAAAGGGTAGTGGGTCGACCATCAACAAATATCTGCGGCGCTGTATTTCTTACACTGACGTTTCCATCTTGGTCAACTTGAACCACCGGAATATTGCGCAATACGTCCTCTGCAGTGCCCCCAGCATTGATAGCATTCTTGTCCACTTCATAAATGCTCTTGTCAAATTCTTTTCTGAATCCATTGGCATCATCTCTTACTTCTAAAATCTTTTGGTCTTTCAATCCCAACTTGATGTTCCCCATGTCCTTCTCTATGGGAAAACCACCAGGTGACAATTGAAATTTCAATTTCTGAGTATAATAACCTACCAAGCCAATTTCCAAAACCAGCGGTTTGGCAATGAAGACTTTATCAACACTGAAATCGCCATTGTGCTCACTCAATGCGCCACTCACCAATTGACCGCTAGCAGTAACCACGCGAATGACGGCATATTCCAAAGGTTTATTGGTCAAGCTGTCCAATACTTTACCGTAAATTCTCCCACTCATTTCTCCCATTTTTCCTTCACCTCTACCACCGGGATATTTGGGTTGCGCCAAAGCAACATTAGAACAGATTAAAAAAACCAAAACAAAAAAGGCATATTTAAATCCTTGAACAATCAATTGTATAAATGTCATGGAACAAAGATAATGGCATTCATGCTGTAACATGTATTTTTGAGGTCATGAAACCAATTCCTTTTTCTCCACCACGGATAGATGAAAAGTCCATTGAAGCAGTTGTTGAAGTACTTCGTTCGGGATGGATTACGACAGGTCCAAAAACCAGAGGTCTTGAATCCAAAATTCAACAATACATTGGTGGCGGTCCTGTTTTGTGTTTAAATGCATGGACCAACGCCGTTGAGTTGGTTTTGCGTTGGTGGGGGGTAGGTCCTGGTGATGAGGTGATCATTCCTGCTTATACCTATGCAGCAACTGCCAATATTGTGATGCATGTTGGTGCAAAACCAGTGATGATTGATTGTGAGGAGAATGGTTTTTTAATTGATCTTAAATCATTGGAATCAGCCATCACTACCAATACCAAAGTCATTATGCCTGTCGATTTCGCAGGGCTTCCAGCGGATTATCAGGCCATCATGGAGATGGCAAAAAAACATGGATCATCTTTCATCGCTAAAAATGAACTTCAAAAAACATTGGGAAGAATATTGGTCATCTCTGATGCCGCACATTCTTTTGGTGCAAAATACCATAGCAATCCTGTAGGAAGAGAAGTTGATGTCGCAGCATTTAGTTTTCATGCGGTTAAAAATTTTACGACAGCAGAAGGTGGTGCTTTGGTATTTAATCTCCCATTGCCTTTTGACAACGAGTCCATTTGGAAGAGTATCAACCGTTTGGCGCTTCATGGTCAAACAAAAGACGCCTTGTCCAAAACTCAAGCAGGTCAATGGCAATATGATATTGTTGAAGCTGGCTACAAATGCAACATGACGGATCTTCAAGCCGCAATTGGTTGGGTTGAAATGGATCGTTATGAAGAGGATCATCTTCCAAGAAGAAAAGCCATTGCCTTAAGATACAACGCACATTTTGAAAAAATGGACTGGGCCATTCGTCCTGTCTTTCATTACGGAGTTGCAGAATCGAGCTATCATCTCTATGCCTTGCGAATAGCACATTTTTCAGAAGAGCAACGCAATGCTTTAATTACCCATCTGGCCGAATTGGGGATTTCCACCAATGTTCACTTCCAGCCTTTACCCAGACTAACTTATTACAAAAACTTGGGTTGGAAAGAGTCAGACTTTCCCAAAGCAATGGGGCAATTTCAAAATGAGATTTCATTGCCCATTTACTTTGATTTGACAGATGAACAAGTTGATTTCATTTCTGAAAGCATTATTCAATATATGAAGAAATGAAACGGATACTGGACTTGACATGTTCATTGATTGGTATCATTTTCCTCTTGCCCCTATTCGTAGTGATTGGATTATGGATTTTTTTGGATGATTTTCATACCCCTTTTTTTATTCAAGAAAGGATTGGTCAATTTGGAAAGCCTTTTGGTCTTTTGAAATTCAGATCCATGCGCGTCAATTCTTCTCAAAAAGTTCAGATTACAGTCGGCAAAGATCCAAGAATTACCAAGGTTGGACATTTCATTCGGCGATACAAGATAGATGAATTGCCTCAATTGATTAATGTTCTAAAAGGTGACATGAGTCTGGTTGGCCCAAGACCTGAGGTGGCTAAATATGTCAACTTATATTCTGATTCGCAAAAGGTGGTGTTGCAAGTCAAACCAGGAATCACCGACTATGCTTCTTTGGAGTACTTCGAAGAAAGTGAACTATTGGCCAAAAGTGAGAATCCTGAAAAAACTTACATAGAAGAGATCATGCCGGCAAAAATTCACATTAACATGAAATACATTTCAAAAGCCAGTGTGAAAGAGGATATAAAAATCATTTTTTTGACCTTAAAACGGATTGTGTCTTAGTTGGTAAACAATTACCTTTGAGGCATGAAAAAAGCCTTGTGTTTGTTCCTTTTTGTTTTGATTTCCTCTTTAAACATTGCTCAGAACAGCTCAAAAGAGCCAATCCATTACAAGAAAGAAAAGAAAATTTCCAACGTACGTCAATTGACCTTTGGAGGGAACAATGCAGAGGCGTATTGGTCGCCCGATGGATCTCAACTGATTTTTCAAAGTGATAACGCGAAGTGGGGAGTGGGGTGTGACCAAATTTTCACTTTAAAGGTTGACGCCCCAGGAGATTCAACCAGGAAACAAATGATTTCGACCGGAAATGGAAGAACCACGTGTTCTTGGTTTATGCCCAATGGAAACCAATTCTTATACGCTTCCACCCACCAAGGTGATTTGAATTGCCCGCCGGTTCCAGAGAAAAAGCCAGGTCATTATGTTTGGCCATTGTATGATGCTTTTGATATCTATGTGGCTGATTTGAAAGATGGTAAAATAATCAAGCAATTGACCCAAAGCCCCAGATATGATGCAGAGGCTACCATAAGTCCCAAAGGAGACAAAATTGTCTTTACCAGCTTGCGCAATGGTGATCTGGATTTGTACACCATGAACATCGATGGCTCTGAGGTGAAGCAAATTACCAGCACATTGGGATATGATGGAGGAGCTACGTTTTCTCCTGACGGAACCAAAATTGTTTGGCGAGCCTCAAGACCAACAGCATTGGAAGACATAACCAAATACCGTGATTTATTGAATCAAGATTTGGTAGAGCCCTCTAATCTTGAAATTTTTATTGCCAATGTTGACGGAAGTGATGTCAAACAATTAACGCGTTTGGGCAATGCCAATTGGTCACCCACATTTACTCCTGACGGCAAAGGAATTCTCTTTTGTAGCAATTACAAAAGCAACATCGGCTTTCCTTTCAACTTATTTACGGTTGATATTGAAACTTTAAAAGTAAAGCAAGTAACATTTGATTCTGAATTTGACTCCTTTCCCATGTTTTCTCCAGATGGAAGTAAGTTGGTTTGGTGTTCAAACCGAAACAATGGAAGAACCAGAGATACCAATATTTTCATTGCCGATTGGAACAAGTAAAACAAGTCATCCAAGAGGAACACTTGCTTCAGTTTGAGCAAGATGGTTTCATGTTGCTCAGACATGCGCTCACCCAAGAGGAAAACATGGCATTGGCCAATTGTGTTCGTTCCATGCATGCACAAGGACAATGGAATAAAGCACAAATTGGAAAAGGTACCCAATCCAATGTGGACAATGACCAACGTGGCGATTTTATCGAGTGGTTGGATTCAGAGAATTCCAATAATGCCCTAGATCCTTATTGGCAATTGATGGATGAAATTCAAAAAACTTTGAATCGATATTTTTATTTGGGTTTAAATTTTTTTGAAGCCCACATGGCCTGCTATCCCAAAGGAACTTTTTACAAAAGGCACAGTGACAGACACAAAACAGGATCTTCCAGAAAAGTAAGCATAGTTTATTATCTCAATGAATCATGGGAAGAACAGCAAGGTGGCTTGTTAAATATTTTTAATGAAAATGATACCAAGGCAACCGTTGTGCCTTTCATCGGTCATTGTATTGTCTTCTTGTCCGAAATAGAGCATGAGGTCACTGTTTCAGAGGCTGAGCGTTTTTCGATTACGGGCTGGTTTCACCAAAAAGTAATTTAGTTTGTTTTTATGTACAATTTTTGTAGAAAATTCTTTATTTTTGCTTCAAGTATAGAAAGTTATTTGCAATTGCTTTTTGTTTCTTTCTGTGCTTATGTTAGATGCATAAGAGATTAAAAATCTTTTGTCTACGCCGATTTCAATGTTACTTTGGCTGACTATTTATTCTGAATAAACTAAAAAAATATGAGTACAATAGCCAATGTGCATGCCCGTCAAATTCTGGATTCTAGGGGCAATCCAACAGTAGAAGTTGAAGTAATCACCGCAGAAGGTGTCATGGGAAGGGCGGCCGTCCCTTCTGGTGCATCCACTGGAATCCATGAAGCTGTAGAATTACGTGATGGTGATAAATCTCGTTACCTCGGTAAAGGCGTGGAAAGAGCGGTTCAAAATGTTGTTTCAACATTGAACGAAACGCTTCAAGGTGCTTCTATTTTCGATCAAAATTTAATAGACCGAGCAATGTGCAGCATTGACGGGTCTGATAATAAAGCTAATTTAGGTGCAAACGCCATTCTTGGTGTATCACTTGCTGTATCGCATGCGGCAGCCAACACCGTAGGTTTGCCCTTGTACCGATATGTTGGAGGTGTCAATGCCAATACTCTTCCCATTCCTTTGATGAACATCATCAACGGAGGAGCGCATGCAGACAACAAAGTAGACGTTCAAGAATTCATGATTGTTCCTGTTGGTGCTGAGCGTTTCTCTGAAGCTTTGC
>CANEVR010000095.1 GCA_947442505.1 Flavobacteriales bacterium
AATCATCCCTCCCTGCACAATAGGGTATTGCAAACCAAAAAGTCCTGAGATATCTTTCACGGATTAAAAATACAGCAAAATCAAAGACTTTTTTAAATTTTTGAACCGAACCAAAAAAACCTTATCTTCGTTGCTCACATTACTGCACCATGAAAAAATTAGTACTCTTTTTATTGTTGGCTTTTGCGCTAGAACAAAACGCATCAGCACAGTTTAAATACGATTATGGTTTCAGATTTGGTGCCGCCAATTATCTGGGAGATATCGGAGGAAAAAACCTACCCAGAAGGGATTTGGTTGTGGATATGCACTTACCAAGCACCCGTTGGGCGGTAGGCGGTTTTATCCGAAAAAGGAAAAATAAAAAACTCTCTTTTACCAGCACTTTCGATTACATCAGAATCCAAGGAACAGATCAACTGACCACTTATTTTCCCCGAAGAGCGCGCAACTTAACTTTTAAGAATGATATGTTTGAGTTGGCTGCAAGAGCGGAGTACACCCTTTACTATGACAGTGACTTAAGCAACCAAGGATACTTCAATCCAGACATGAAGATCTACGTTTTTGGTGGTGTTGCCGGATTGTTCTCCAATCCCAAGGGATTAATGAATTACTATGCAGCCAGGCATTACTCCCGCGCGACTGGTGAGGACCTTGAGGGACAATGGATTGCGTTACGCAAGTACAGAACTGAAGGGCAAGATAATATCTATTCAGCTTTCACTTTTGCTGTTCCCATGGGCATTGGCATGTATTTTACTTACATGAAAAAATGGAGAGTTGGTTGGGAATATTCCTGGAGAATGACCTTTACTGATTACTTGGATGATATTTCGGGATCCATGCCTGATCCGGCAGTGATTAACCAATCTAACCCTGATGATTTCCCTTTGTTGGAGTCATACATTTATTACAGCTACGATGAAAATTATATTGGTAAAAAAGTAGGATCTACCTTCATTCCCGCCGAGACAAACCCTGATGGTATTTTACCAGCCAATTTTGGTACAAGCGCCGCTACCGGAAGCCCACGTGGTAACCCGTTGAACAACGACAATTACATGACCTTCCAATTGTATGTGAGTAAGGTTATCCGCTCTAAATCCAATTTCTACAAATCCAAATACAGTTGGATGCGCGGACGAAGCGGTGGTGGTGTTAGAAGAGCAAAAATCCGATTCTAAAAGAGGATTTAGAAATCCATATTGAGCGATAGGTAAAATACCCTTGGCAGCACTTGTCTGTCATCTATTCCCCATGCCCAATCTGCCCTTAAAAAATACCCCAAGACTTTAGAGCGAAGCCCGAATCCATAACCAAAAATCACAGGCTCTTTAAAACTACTCACCGCTACTGTAATGGGATTTTGAACCACAGTAACGGTGTTGAATCCGTTCTGCTGATCATATGGCGTTTTTCCAGTCCAAGCACTCCCCGCGTCGGCAAAGCCAATGACTTGGAAATACCTCAAGAAATCACTGCTGATAGGTCGTTTTGAAAAATAACTAAACAATGGCAACCGCACCTCTGCGTTCAAGGCCATGAATGAATTTCCATTTCTGGCATTGACATAAAAACCCCTCATGGGACCACAAAAAGAAGCAAAGCGATAATTCATGGTATCGGAGACCTCCGTAGAGTTGTCAACCTTTTGAAAAAGCCAATTGTCCACGCCGCCTAAATAATGCACGATCTTCTGTGTGCCAAATGAAGTAGCTCCTGCCCATCTAATGGCGCCGATGATGTTCCTGTGCAACTTGACGTAATGCCTCACATCTCCACCAATGACTTGCATATCGGACTTGCTACTCCAATCATCCACGCGTTGCATGCGTTCATACCAAATCTTACCGCGGGTGCCTTGCAACAAATTCATGTCCAGTGATCGTGTGTTGTCAATTACATACTCCAATAACATTCCTGCATTGTGCTCATTGACATTTGGATTGGCCAAAGATTGCGGATCCACAGACAAATCAATGCTTCGGTCCCAACGGTATTGTCCACTAATCCTAAAAGATTGAAACTCATCCAAAGGATATTTCAATTGTTGTGTAACAAAATAGGTCTCCTGGCGATAAGCGCTGAATACACCTCCCCATCGTTGGGATCTTCTTTGAAATGTTGTTTTCTTATCCAACTGCTCTTTGTTGTTCTCAAAGGCAATTCCAAAATCACTGTTTCGGACATCAGCTGAAATTCTCACCGCTGCAATCAATCGATAATCCTCCATTAAATCGCTCAATGAGACTTTAAATAACCCACTCATTCCGGGAAAAATACTTGTTGGACCCGATGCCGCACTTTGATAAAAATTGGTCACAAAGGTGTTGTCCAATTGGGTTGATGCATAATCAGTAGTAAAATTCAAATCATAATTGCTCCTCTTCCAATCATTGTCTTTGGGCTTCTCTTTGTTTGGTAATGCATCATCCAAGACCAAGGTTTGCTTCTCCAAAATGAAGTTTTTACGTTCATTGAAAAATTGATAATCCGCGATATTGATTCTTCCCAATTGAATATCCCTGGGTATAAAGCGCAATGTATCTGTGGGCAGGGAGATGGTGGTTTCCTTTCTGTTCAAGAATGATTTACCTTGAAATTGGTTCAGTTGCAACTTTGTAACATGAGGAAAACCATTGAAATCATGACGAATGATCCAGGCCTGGTCTGCGCTCAGCCATTGTTCCACTTTTGACACATAAGACAACTTGACCAATTCATTCAAATGGGGTTCCTTTCTGTAGTGCACCGTTGTATCAACAAACGAAATTACTGAATCCCATTTTACACGATAAAAAACCTGTTGTTCATCAATGTACTCCACACATCCCATTTCGTCAGTTCCCCAATCATACGCAAATCGCAATGGACGCACAGTCTCATAAATGGTCTCAATTTTTGGCGTCATTTGAGCAGATTCGACTTGATTCAAACGGTATTTCCACTCACCGTCTTGGATTGATTTGGACAAGAAAATAACCTTCTTATTGGGCAAGTACACCGGTGAGTAATCATCTTCATCTGTCTTGGTTAAAGCCCTTGGTGTATTGGCAATGGTTGGCATTAAAAAAACATCGCTCCTACCCGCCAATACGCCAATAAAAACGATATTCTTACCGTCATTGCTGAAACGGGGTTGTATAATCTTATCTACAGCAAAAACTTCTTTCTCATTCCATTTTTTGTCTTGCACATTGTATTGGGCAAAGCGCATAAATCCGCGCTTCTCATAAAAAACAGCCAACATCTCACCGGAAGGATGCCATGCAATGGAAGGATAAGTAAGATCATCTGGTCGATCTTGTTTGGGTTGTCTTTTTAAAATACAATTCAGATTCTTAGTTGTTGTATCATAAACCCACACGCGGTATTGACCCCACTCATGGGTGATAAAAGCCCATTTGTCGCCCTTTGCATTGACCATGAAATCGCGATAAATAAATTTCTTCTTGGCTTTTCTATCAATCTCCCCCATCAATTTCCTTGCAGCCTGAGTATTGGGAAGTCCTTCCGGCTTGAGCATGGGTTGGGACTTCAATTTGTAATACTGATAAAACTCCTCAACGATACCATCCAGGGTTTTTCCCAAGACAATTTCAAATCCTGCATCCACTCCCCTGGTAAACTTTGACATTTGCACAATACTGGGAATAACACCTGATCCATATCGATCTTCAATAAATGTCCAAAATGCTGCTCCACCTAGCGATGCTGATTTATTTTTCCAAAAATTAATCTGGTGTTTCCGCCTCCGCAATTCGTTAAACATGAACAAATCTATCTCTTCTTGAGAGGCTCCAGACTTCCAATGCGCCAATCCTTTCAAAAACCACTCAGGCAATGAAGAGGAAGCTGCTGCCTTCACAGCATCCTTCCAACCGTTTCCAAGAATAATTTGATTCAGTGCGATGGAGGTCAAACCCTGCTTCAGTTGGCGCGCGTATACTTCATGATCACCTTCAAAAAAAACAAAGAGTTTATTTTGAATAATCTGATCAGTACCCATAACCTGAAACCGCTCATCCAAGGTGGTTCCAATATTGCTCTGACGCATGTCTGATTGACTGAGATAGACCAAAATATAAAAACGCTCGGTGGGTTCAAAACCAAAAAACTTGGTCAACTCATCACATACAGCATCGCTTTGTTTGGCCGTTTCTAATGCCAACTTTTCACCCCCTTGATAAAAGTATACATCCGCATACTTTCCCTTAAAATAGGACCAGTCAAAATGTCGGAATTGCACCCTATTTTTTCCAAAGTCCAAATTGCTTCCTTGATAAAACTGGGCCTGCACTTTTCCGCAAAAGAAAAAGATCAGCAAGCACCATAAGAAAATTCGTTTTATCATTGCCGCAATTTAATGCTTAAAGCTTTACAACATGTCGGTACAATCCATAAAAAGAAACAAAATTGAAGTTCATTGCTTCACTGTGGGACCCTTTCAAGAAAACACTTTTGTTGTTGTGCATGACAGCCAGAAAATCAGCATCATTGACCCAGGTGTGAGCAACTCACACGAGGAAATGACATTGAAAAATTTGATTCAAGATTGCCATTTACCTGTTCAGCAGATTCTCAATACCCACTGCCACATAGATCATGTCCTGGGAAATGATTTTTGCGTTCAACAATATAAAGCGCCATTGTACTATAGTGCAAAAGATGAGTACAATCTTGAGCGTGCTGTTCAAATGAGTGAGTTGTGGTCCATTCCCTACAAACCTTCACCCTTGGCCAACAGCTACATCGAGGAAGGGGATTCCATCCTTTGGGGAGAATCAGGTGTTGACATTTGGCATGTACCGGGACATTGCTCAGGACATTTGGCGTTTATTGATCATGAAAACAGATGCATATTCAGCGGAGATGTGTTGTTTTACGAGAGCATAGGCAGAATTGACTTACCTGGTGGAGATGCCGATGAAATCGAAAAATCCATACAGCGCCTTTACACGTTACCTGATGACTACATCATTTTCTGCGGACATGGTCAGCCCACATCCATAGGACATGAAAAGATCCACAATCCTTTTTTCAAGGGATAACAGCCACTACGCCTTTTTCAAGGTGAAGCCAAAAGTGCTTCCAATGTCCTCAGTTGACCTGACTGAAATAGATTGGTGATGGGCTTCGATGATGTGTTTGCAAATAGCCAATCCCAAGCCAGAACCCCCGTCATTTCTTGAACGACTTTTATCCACCCGATAAAAACGCTCAAAAATTCTGGGCAAATGCTCTTTGGCAATGCCGATACCATTGTCAGCCACCTCACAAAGCAAATGCTCTTCCATATCATAAAACCTAATC
>CANEVR010000096.1 GCA_947442505.1 Flavobacteriales bacterium
ATAAAGAGAAGTAATATTTGTTTCTCATCTTAAGATTTCGATTTGCACATTTTTATGCGATTCTTTGCCCATACAGGGCCTCACTTACCGAAATGTCTTTTTACAAATTCCATGACGGTAAATTTTCATCCTCACAAAACAGATTTTAACTTTGAAATCCAATTGCCAAAACAATCAGACATCTTGCAACGGATCTGCTATTCCGATGGTCATATCCAATAACCTCAAAAACATCAGGAGAAGAAAGGAAAATTCCATTCTTAATGTCACTTAGTTTCTGTGGTAAGCTTTGGCTTTGATGTCCACGTTTTGTCCAGGGAACAAATCAGCAGGGATATTCAAATTGTAGATGAATGCCTTGCTATTGTTGGGGTTAGAAACTGGAAAGTAGTTATTCCAAGAGTTTGGGCCACCAAAACGGCCACGATCTCCAATGGTCAAATCAATATCATAAAACTCGTGATTGGGGTTACCAGTATTCACTGTAGTTCCAACTGTTCCTACAACCTTTGTCAACACCAAAGGATTGGAAGATGTTGGAACGGTGCTAGGCAAGTCCATTCCGTTGTATGTCCATTCAAAGAATCCGTTGGAGGATACATTGGGGAACAAAGACAATGTAGTTGAATAAGTCAAACTGGTCTCCACAGCAGTATCCCAATAATAACCGTAGGTGTAATAGGGATATCCTGAATAAGAACCACCAGAATTGAAGTTAATGGTTCCAACAAAATTATTGCTTGAAAATTTAAAATTGTAAGCAGGAACGTTTACGGAGGCCAACATCCAACTGGCATTAGTCAGTACATCATTATTGAAGAAATCATTGGATACAGAAGTACTGCTATTCCATTTGTAAAAAGTCATGTTCTTCAAAATACAATTGCTTACACTCAGAGCATAATTGTCTGCTCTCATGCTGAAATTGTTCATGATGGAGTCTGCAGTCAA
This sequence comes from Flavobacteriales bacterium, assembly GCA_947442505.1. Taxonomy (GTDB): domain Bacteria; phylum Bacteroidota; class Bacteroidia; order Flavobacteriales_D; family Sanyastnellaceae; genus CAMCTV01. Next base: position 952 of record CANEVR010000096.1, read on the forward strand.
TACAATTTTATCTGTCGTGTTGGTTGCACCTGCTTCATCCACGATATTCAAATCATTGGTTTTTGAAGCAACAAAACTTCCATAACGCATAGTAGTTGTGTTGGCAACAGAAGTGCGAATGGCCAAAAGCTCATAGTTATCAGCGTTGATAGACAAATCACTCATCTTACAGTCAACAAAAGAAACCAATGCTTTACTGGCAGAAGTAGCTGAGTTGGTGCTTGCAGTAACGCTATAAATTCCCATATTGATACCTACCATATACAATTTCATTCCTGCAGATCCAATGATGGTCAAGTTTCCAGCATAACGAACAGAGGCTCCTGCAACCTGTGGCGCAATGGTCAAAGATTTATTGATGGTCTGTGCTCCCTCAGAATACAATCCGGCAGCTATCAAAATTCGGTCACCATTAGATGAAGCCGCTACCGCTGAGCTGATGGTAGCGAACATGGTGGTTCCGTTACCGGAGCCAAAAGCTGAATCTACAAAGCGATCAACAGCAAAGGTGGTTGTAGCATAGCACAACACAGAAAGAATCAATAAAACTTTTTTCATTTTTGTTTAGGTTTTGGATGCTTAAATATAGCATACCAACGCCTTCAAATACAAATGAACACTCGATTTTAACAATAAAAAAAGAGGACCGCAAAGTCCTCTTTTAAATATTCTCCTTTTCTGAATCCTTAACCATTCAAAGCTTCAGCTCCAGCAACAATTTCCAAAATCTCTCCTGTGATGGCCGCCTGTCTTGCCTTGTTGTATGTCAACTTTAAATCCTTTACCAATTCCCCTGCATTGTCTGTCGCCTTGTGCATGGCAGTCATACGCGCTCCATGCTCAGCCGCAAAACTGTCCAACAGTGCTTTGTACAATTGTACTTTCAAACTTCTTGGAATCAACTCTGCTACAATTTGCTCCTTCCCTGGTTCAAAGATATAATCCACAGAAACATTTCCTTGGGTCACTGGAGGCAATACAGGCAACAATTGCTCGGCGTTTACAACCTGAACGGCAGCATTTTTAAAGCGATTGTAAACCATGATTACCTTATCTACATGACCTGCAGCAAATGCATTCAAGAAATTTTGACCAATTGAAGAAGCATGATCAAATGTCAATTGATCAAAAATAGCATTGGGGTTTTCATTCAAAGTACCGTCTGCCCATTGAGTAGTTTTCCTGAAAAAATCAGCTCCTTTCTTACCCAAGGCGATTACCTTGACTTGAGCATCTTTGTTGGCAGAAACCACTCTGCGCGCTTCTTTGATGACGTTATTGTTGAATCCACCGCACAATCCACGATTGCTTGTGATCACAACAACCCATACAATCTTTGTATCACGCTGCTGACTAAAAATACTTCCCTCAACACCCACACTGGCACTTGCGTTCTCCAAAATATCCTTCAACTTTTCAGCGTAAGGTCGCATGCGGGTGATGGCGTCTTGAGCACGTTTTAATTTAGCGGCAGAAACCATCTTCATGGCAGAAGTAATCTGCATGGTGGAATTGACCGATACAATTCGCGTGCGTATTTCTTTCAGATTCGCCATCTCTCTATTAGTATTGAGCGGATAACTCTTTGGCTACTTTCTCCAACACCGCGGTTACATCATCTCCGATATTTCCTTTGCGGATGGCCTCTAACACATCCTTGTGTTGGTTCTCTAAAAGCAACAAATAATCTGCTTCAAATTTCTTCACTTTTTCAACGGGAACTTTAGACAACAAACCTTTGGTACCACAATAAATGATGGCTGTTTGCTTCTCAACTGTCATGGGACTATTTTGTCCTTGCTTCAAAATTTCCACGTTGCGCTTACCTTTTTCCAAGACAAACTTGGTGGCATCATCCAAATCAGAACCAAACTTCGCAAACGCTTCTAACTCGCGGTATTGAGCCTGATCCAATTTCAATGTTCCAGATACTTTCTTCATCGATTTGATCTGAGCAGATCCACCCACACGGCTAACGGAGATACCTACGTTAATCGCTGGACGTACACCCGCATTGAACAAATTGGATTCCAAGAAAATCTGACCATCCGTAATGGAAATAACGTTGGTTGGGATATAAGCAGAAACGTCACCTGCTTGTGTTTCGATAATGGGCAATGCTGTCAATGAACCGCCACCTTTCACTTTGGATTTCAAACTGTCTGGCAAATCATTCATCATCTCAGCTACTTTCTGTGTCTCGTTCACTTTTGCGGCACGCTCTAACAAACGGCTATGCAAATAGAATACATCACCAGGATAAGCCTCACGTCCGGGTGGACGGCGCAACAACAATGACACCTCACGGTAAGCCACAGCTTGCTTGGACAAATCATCATAAACGATCAAAGCTGGACGACCAGTATCGCGGAAATATTCTCCGATAGCACAACCAGCAAATGGTGCGTAGAACTGAAGTGGAGCTGGATCAGAAGCTGTCGCAGCAACAACAACCGTATAAGCCATAGCACCTGCATCTTCTAACATCTGAACTGTACCAGCTACTGTAGATCCTTTTTGTCCACAAGCAACATAGATACAGAATACAGGCTCTCCTTTATCATAAAATTCTTTTTGATTGATAATGGTATCAATCGCTACGGTGGTCTTTCCCGTTTGACGGTCACCGATAATCAACTCACGCTGACCACGTCCAATTGGAATCATTGCATCAATCGCCTTGATCCCTGTTTGCAATGGCTCCTTTACAGGTTGGCGATAAATTACCCCTGGCGCTTTGCGCTCCAAAGGCATCTCAAACAATTCACCTGAGATAGGACCCTTTCCGTCAATGGCTTCACCCAAGGTATTCACCACACGACCAATCAAGCCTTCACCTGCATTGATACTGGCAATACGACCTGTGCGCTTCACAGAAGCACCCTCCTTGAGATCACCTGCTGGACCGAGCAATACAGCACCAACATTGTCCTCTTCAAGGTTCAATGCAATCCCTTTTACTCCGTTTTCAAATTCAATCAATTCACCTGATTGAACGTTGGAAATTCCATAGATACGCGCAATACCATCACCTACTTGAAGGATGGTACCCACTTCTTGGATATCCGCTTGGGTTTTTAATCCTGCGAGTTGCTCTCTTAGGATGGCTGAAATTTCGCCTGGTTTAACCTCTGCCATAATTTTTGTTTTGTCAAATATTAAATTTCAGAAACGTACTCGTTCTCTGAAAAATCTCTTTTAAGTTGTTTGATTTGGCTCGCAATGGATGCGTCCAATTGTTTGTCACCAACACGAATAATAAATCCGCCAATCAAGTCGGAATCTACTTTTTCTTGTATGGTAACGGTTTCTGTAGTCAAAGACTGGGCTTTGTTCAAAATAGCCTGACGCGTTGATTCATTCATGACCTCAGCGGTTGTCACAAAAGCCAATACTTCGTTGTTGTGCTTGCGCACCAACGCTGAAAATGACTCTGCAATTTCCTTCAAGAAAGCCTCTCTACCTTTTTCAGTCATCAAATGAATAAACTGATTGGTGGTAGTATGAATATTGGATTGAAAAACCTTGTCCATTACCTTGAGCTTGGTGTCACCCTTCACTACTGGACTCTTCAACATCAAATCCAAATCGCGACTGGCCATCAATGTAGAATGAAGCATAGCCATGTCCTTGGACACAGCTTCAACTTCTTTGCGCTCAATGCACAAGTCTAACAATGATTTGGCGTATCGGTATGCGATTCTAGACATCTTAGTTGGCTTTCAATTCTTCAATCAATTTGCTATTCAAAGCATTTTGCTTCTCTGCATCAGACAACTTATCCTTCACCAATTGCTCAGCAATTTGGATGGACAAGCTAGCTACCTGGTTTTTCAACTCCTGGATGGCGGCCTTCTTTTGGGTTTCGATTTCACGTTGCGCATTGGCCAATAAAGCCGCACCATCTTGGGCTGCTCTCTCTTTGGCCTCAGCACGCATCTTGTCTCCAATTTCCTTGGCATCTTTCAAAATGCGGTCACGCTCTTCGCGAGCCTCTTTCAACAACTGTTCGTTGCCTGATTTCAAAGAAGCCATTTCTTCTTTGGCCAATTCTGCCTGCTTCAAAGCATTGGCAATACCCTGCTCACGCTCTTCTAACGTTTGCAAGATACGGCCCCAAGCCATCTTTTTCAAGATAACAAGGACAGCAATGAACGCAATAGACGCCCAAAAGACTGTGCCCACGGAGACACTTAACAATCCTTCCATGAGAATTAAAATTATATGTTTAGA
>CANEVR010000097.1 GCA_947442505.1 Flavobacteriales bacterium
ATTACAGTTGTCATCAACATCATTACAGACTTCTGTTTGTCCTGGGTTAACAAGCGCATTGCTGTCATCGCAGTCGGTGTTGTTGTCAACAGTTCCTGCAGGTGCGGTGCAAGCTTCAACAGCCAATGCATTGATGTCTCCGTATCCATCACCATCTGCGTCAGTGTAATATAAGGCAGGTGTTTCAGTGGTAATCGCAATTGATCTCGCGCATTGGCCTCCTGGCCAATTTAAATTAGCTGTGTAGGTTGTTGTTCCGTTGTTATTTACTACAATCTGATTTCCTTGCATCCCATTGCTCCAAACAATCGTATAAGAAGCACTTTGGTTAAACTCTACAAGATATCGTGTATTGGTATTAATGCACAAATCATTAAATGTTCCATTGCTGTAGAACTGTCCAGCATTCTCAACACTTCCGCAACAAGCTGTACAGTTATTCGGCTCGGTATCGAATTGCAAATCCCAGTTAAATGCAAAAGGTACACCATTGGTCCAGTACCATCCACCGGCGGGTTCAGAAAAATCTGGAGCATTGACATCCTGTGTCAATCCTATCCAAGGAGCAACTCCATTTTGGCCAATTAAATTCTTCACGTAATTCAATTCATCATTGGAATTGATTACCGCCAATTGACCTCCCATCGCAATAGCCGCATCATTCGCTGATGCCCAATTTGTGCTTTGACTTGAAATATAATAACTGCTGTTCTCAAAGAAGAAAGGACCGGTGAATCCGGTGATTGGTCCATTGTTCATTGTTATTCCTGAGTTTGGTGCCAATCCTGTTACAATAGCATTTAACACAACCGGCTGAATTCCGCAAACATTGTTGGTATCGGACTCAATGGTTAATACGACACATGTAGAATCATCTGTATTCGCTGATGGAATATAATTACATGCATCAGCATTGGTGCATCCATAAACTCTAGGGATACACTGACCATTGTCGCAATTTGCATCTGGATTATAATTGAATGCTGTAAAATCTGTACATCCAGAAATCAAACTTTCATCGACCTGATTGTTACAATTGTCATCGATGCTATTGCATGATTCTGCTGCGTTTGGATTAATCGAGTTGTTGCCATCGTTACAATCGCCAGGAGTAATCGTGCTTGGGGTACAAGAGGTTGTTCCTGTTGCTACGCCATAACCATCACCATCTGCATCGGTGTATACTGGATACTGTGTCAAGTTCTCATCGATCTGACTGTTACAGTTGTCATCGATGTTGTTACATGATTCATTGACCCCTGGATGAATTAAATCATTGAAATCATCACAATCTCCCTCACACACTGTAAATCCATCTTGGTCTTGATCCCAATACTCATCAACGACACCATCACAATTGTTATCAATAAAATCACAAGTTCCATCTTGAAATGGTCCTTCCAAAACTCCTGGGTTTATTGATGGGTCTTGCTCATTACAATCTCCTTCGCAAGTGGTCCACAGATCACCATCCAAATCAAACCCGTTATCGATAATACCATTACAATCATCATCAATACTGTTACAGACCTCAACCGAACCTGGATGAATTTCTGAGTTGAAATCGTCACAATCTCCACCGTTGGTAACAATTCCGGGGGTCTGAACACATGCCATAATAGGCAGGTTGCTATCTCCATAAAGGTCTCCATCCTGATCTACATAAAATGTACTCAATGAAAAACCATTATCAATATTACCATCACAATCATCATCTAATCCATTGCATTGCTCTTGAGTGGGATAAATGCATGTTCCATTGTCTTGAAAAACACATGGATTAAAATTACATGCCGTTGTATCCAAACAACCATAAACAATTGGATCCGAATCTAAAATTGTAACAACACCTGTACCTCCAAGGATAGCAGCATTGACTGGATTATTACAAATTACTTGAAATGTCTCTGTCAACTCGTAAATGGGATTATCAATGATCGGAACAGAAATTGTGCTTGATGACGCGCCAATTGGCAAAGTGATGGTTCCGTTAACTCCTGTATAATCACTTCCATTATTAGCGGTAACGTTTGAAAAAACATAATCAGAAGAAATTGCCTGATTTAAGCTTCCCGTTCTTGTAACTGACAAAACTGCCATTCCAGACTCCTCTGAAACACTGACGCTAGAAACCGATAATTTAGGTAAGGAGTTGAAATAAGAGTTCAACCTCTCCAACATTGATGCTGAATTTCCAGTTACCTGACCTCCTTCTATATTGAGGGTTCTTCCATTAAAAGTTAATCCGATGTATTTGGACGGGCTCAAATTATATACCTGATTTTGTCCATTGTTATAAATAACAACATTTTGATTCACCCCAGTGTTGGGTTTAAAAATCATCGTAGACGGATTATTTCCGCTTGGCGCTCTCCATTTAATAAATCCAGGAATTAGAAACTCCACTCCAGAAGCATCTGTAAGCTTGACTTGTCCGGGAATATCATTTCCCTGACTCACATAAATTTGTTGTGGTGAATCTTGAATGAATTGCACTTTTGAAATGCCTACATTCTGGATAAAAACACAATTCGTAGCAGAGTTATTGCCGGATGCATCCCCGAGAAATCCTAGTGTGAATGGGGAAGTTAAAACGTTCTGTGCACAAAAATTCACAGCAAAAAACACCATGAACAAAAACAATAATTGTCGCTTCATTTGAATAATAAATTAAAAATGAACCCTTTAAAGAGTTATGAACAAAGATACGATAAAAAGTTGAAAAACCTAAAGAAAATATACTTTTAAGACAATTTTTGTATCCATTCTTGATATTGCACCGGCGAAATCTTGAGCCGCTCTTTGGTGAAATCCAAATCTCCTATGTGATTCATGGGAATTAGATGGACATGGGCATGAGCTACTTCCAGACCAATGACTGCCATACCTACTTTCTTGCATGGAAAATGCAATTTCAACATCGTGGCAACAGACTTAGAGAAAACCATTAAATCGGAAAGCTCTTGATCATCCATATCCCACAGATAATCGATTTCTATCTTGGGTATTACCAAAACATGACCTTCTGCGACGGGCTGCACATCAAAAAAAGCCAAATGCTTTTCATCCTCAGCTACTTTGTAACAGGGAATCTCACCTGATACTATTCTTGAAAATATAGTAGCCATTATCGATTGATGTCCAAAACTTCAAAATCAATCAATCCCGCAGGAATTTGCACCTTGGCTATGTCACCAACCTTCTTACCCAACAATCCTTTTCCAATTGGTGAATCAACACTTATCTTCTTCTCTGCCAAATTTGCTTCATTTTCAGCCACTAAGGTGTATTCAACAACTGCGTTGTTCTTCAGATTCTTGATCTTGACGCTTGAGAGAATGTAAACTTTAGAATTATCTACTTGGGTCTCGTCTATTAATCTTGCGTTGGCTGCCAAATCTTCCATCTTTGCTATGCGCGCCTCCAACAAGCCCTGTGCTTCCTTGGCTGCATCATACTCCGCATTTTCAGACAAATCACCCTTATCCCTTGCCTCCGCTATTTGCTGGCTAATCTTGGGTCGCTCAACTGTTTTCAAATTGTGCAACTCATCTTTGAGTTTCTTCAATCCCTCTGCTGTGTAGTACGCTATGGCCATGGCTCGATTGTTTTAGAAAAAAAAGAAACCCCGAGAGGTTTCTTTTACAAAGATATGTTTTTTTTTAATTACAAAGTCAAATGCAATCCCATACTATGAACCCCATTAAACGGATTGGTTGTTCTGTAAGAATAATCCAATCCAATAAAACCACCATTGTTCATAGGCATTTGCACTGTCAAACCAGCTGTTGGACCTGTGAATACGGAAGTACGATCTTCATCAGACTTCAATCCATTTTCCCACTGATACCCCATTCGGTAAATGAAACGATCCTTCAAATTGAACTCACCACCTACACCCCACTGATCCTTGGTAAAGGAATTTGACGTATACTGAAAGTTACTGGTCAATTTTGCATTTTCACTAAAGATGAAATCATAGGCAAATCCAACATTTACCAAAGACGGCAATTCATACTTCTCTGAACGCTGCTCAACAGTTAATGAAGTACCATTGGTAGGAATGGTTGCTGTAACGGTCATTCCATCTCCTCTGTATCGCATAGGAGGACCAACGTTTCTTAATGCAATTCCAAATCTAACGTTGTCATTTTCACCTGTTACATAACGAATTCCTGCGTCAAATGAAACGCCTTGTGAACGCACATTGTATATCGCTTCAGAAATCAAACGAACGGTAATTCCACCATAGATACTGTTCGAAAAAGCCTTAGCATAGGACATTCCGATATTGGTATAGGTTGGAGAGAATGATCCAATTCCACCCTCTGGTAAATCCTCTTCTGTAATTTCCAAATCTCCAAAATTCATACTGGTCACACTCAAACCCAATACTCCGGACTCACCAACGCGTTGTCCAAATCCAAAGGCATTCAATTTGATTCCAGATCCAACCAAATAATTGGAAGATGAAAACAACAATTCTGTTTTGTTGACAAATGCCAAACCTGCAACGTTATTGTAGGAAGCTTCGATTCCGTTGATGGAGGCCATCGCGGAATAACCCAAGCCTGCGCTTCTTGCCCATGGATTCACCAAGAGGTGACCTGCCCCTGCAGAGCCTGCGCGATCCGGATTACCCGCTACTGCTGTAAATACTGTACTTACAGCGATAATCAATGTGGCTATATTCTTTTTCATGTTTTCTCTTTCAAAATTCAATTAGAAATTATCCAAATCCACGGGTCGCATTACGCCGAACCATTTCAAGATTTTCTCTCCTACTCCGGGAACGTTTACATGGATGATGTAGGTTCCTGATGCAATGGGGATGTTCTTGCCATTCTTCAAGTCCCAATCCAAACTCGTCAATGGATCAGCCTTCTTGAACTGTCTGATCATCGTTCCGTTCATGTCATAGATTGTCACCACACACTCCTCAGGCAAGTTGGTGATCTTGATGCGGTTGTCCAACTTGCTCGTCTCATACAAGCTAAATGCGTAATATGGATTTGGAACAACATTAATCATGCTCAATGCATCCTCAGCCGTTGTTGCATCACCCAACACCGGTGCAATGCCCTTGGTGCTGAATCGGTACAATGGTCTCCACG
>CANEVR010000098.1 GCA_947442505.1 Flavobacteriales bacterium
CGTTTTGGCTTTGAACACAACTTTCAAAAGATTAAAAACGCTGCCGATTTTAGAAAAAACGTACCCATTAGAAGTTATGAAGCTTTCCGCCCATACATTGATCTTATCAAAGATGGAGAGGACAAAGTAACTTGGGACACCAAAGTGAAGTGGTTCGCTAAAAGTAGCGGAACCACTGACAATCAGAGCAAATACATTCCTGTCACTTCTGAATCTTTGGAAGAGTGCCATTACAAAGGCGGCAAAGATTTGCTTTCCTTGTACTACTACCTTAACCCACAAGCGCGTTTGTATGACGGAAAGACGCTGGTGGTTGGTGGTGCATCCAAAATATCCAATGATCACTCGGGCAAATTGATTGGCGATTTGTCCGCCATCATCATCGACAATCTTCCCATTTGGGTGGAAAGCAAGCGAACTCCAGCCAAGGAAATTGCACTCATGGACAATTGGGAGGATAAATTAGAAGCAATGGCATTGGCAACCATGAATGAGAACGTGACCAATATTGCCGGAGTTCCAAGCTGGACATTGCTTTTGCTGCAACGCATTTGCCATAAAAAAAAGGTGAAAACCATCAAAGAAGTTTGGCCCAACCTTGAGCTTTACATGCATGGAGGAATCAGTTTCCTCCCCTATCGTCAACAGTTTGATGCCATCATGGGTGAGCCCATCCACTATATGGAAACCTATAATGCCAGTGAAGGTTTCTTTGGAATCCAAGATGAATTGGGCAGTGATGAAATGTTACTCATGTTGGACTACGGTATTTATTATGAATTCATACCGGCAGAGTATTGGCATTCAGAACAACCCCAAGCCATTGGATTGGCAGATGTTGAGGTTGGAAAAAATTACGCTGTTGTCATAAGTACCAACGGAGGTTTATGGCGTTACATGATTGGCGATACCATTCGATTTACATCCACGTATCCTTTTCGATTTCAAATCAGCGGAAGAACCAAACAATACATCAATATTGCAGGTGAAGAACTCATTGTAGAAAACGCTGAAAGTGCTTTGAATAAAACATGCAGGGCCCACAACTGTCAAGTGACGGAATATACAGTAGGCCCTATCATTACAGCTGAAAAAAGCCAAATAGCACAGCACCATTGGATCATTGAATTCTTGCATGCCCCAGATAACTTGAATCAATTTTCTCATGATCTTGATAAAAATTTACAAGCAATCAATTCTGACTACGAGGCCAAAAGAAAAGGCAATTTGAATTTGCTTCCATTGCAAATTGAGTCAGTGCCGGTCAATACTTTTCTTCTTTGGATGAAGAGCCGAGGAAAATTAGGCGGTCAAAATAAAGTCCCCAGATTACACCCAACAGATGAGTACATACAGTCCATACAAAATTTTATTCATCTCCCTCTTCCTTAGTCTTGCTGCTTTTGCGAGATTTGGGGCTCAATCCATCGGTGTTCAAATGAGCATCGATCATTGGGGTAACAATTACCGCTGGGATGAAAATTCATTGGAAAAATACGATGCTGTCCAAAACTTGTTCTTTAGAAACGGCAATCTCGCATTTGGTAAAATCACTAAACTTGATTTGGTTCAACCCCAAAAACCTTTTGTATTCTTCGAAGAAACACAGAGAATTGTATTTTTAGACAACACATTAAGTGAACAAGGTGAACATCTCTCACTTCAATCTTTATTACCCCAATCCTGGATCACCCAAGTTTCCGGTTCCATACTTGGAGGATTCTGGTGTTTTGACCACATGAATCTAAGAATAATAAGATTTGATCAATTGGGCAATATGATGTTCAGCATTGACAATCTGCCGCAATTTAATCCCTTGTCGGACTGGGATGTACTGGGCATGACTGAACACAAAAACAGCTTGTACGTTTGGGACCATCAACATCTATTTGTGTTTGATTTATTGGGCGGAATTTCCAACCAATACCCTTCGAGAGATGCACAATACTTGTTTGACCAAGGGAGCATTTACGAAATGAAAGATCGCCATTTAAAAACCGTTTTCCCAATGGATAAAACATTATCAGCACTGACTCCCCTTGACCCCTTTTGTATATCCAATGGGATGATTGTTTCATGGGGCAAAGCCATTGTTCAGATTTCATTGGAATAATTTTCAACAATTCCAACTCAATTGGAGTAATTCCGCAAGATTCCCCTATTTTCACGTTTTGAAACCTAAACAAAATTTTATTACGTCATGCACATTGCAATCGCTGGAAATATCGGTTCCGGTAAAACCACTCTGACTACTTTGCTTGCCAAGCATTACAAATACCAACCTCATTTTGAAGAAGTGGATGACAATCCATATCTGATTGACTTTTACAAAGACATGCAACGTTGGTCATTTAACCTTCAAGTTTTCTTCTTGAAGAGTAGATTGGCTCAATTGATTGAATTGAATAAGAAAGGAAAAAACGTAGTGCAAGACAGGACCATCTACGAAGACGCATTTATTTTTGCGCCCAATCTTCATGCGATGGGATTGATGACAACGCGCGATTTTGAAAACTACGCGGACCTATTTTCTGTCATGGATGAATTCATCACTCCTCCTGATTTATTGATTTATTTAAGAGCTGGTGTCCCATCATTGGTCGAGAATATTCAAAAGAGAGGACGTGAATATGAAGAGGCCATTCGTTTGGATTACTTAACTCGATTGAATGAGCGCTATGAAGCATGGATTTCAACCTACAACAAAGGAAAATTATTGATCATTGATATAGATGGAAATCGATTCCATGAAAACGCCGAAGATTTGGGTAAAATCATTTCTTCGATTGACAGTCAATTGCATGGTTTGTTCTAAATAACAACTCTAATAAACAAAAAAGGTGGGCCATTGACCCACCTTTTTTAATGTATTCTATTTCTTATTTGCTCAACAATATGAAATCGGTTCTTCTATTTAACTGAAGCTGACCTGGATTGCAATTTGGGACTACTTTACCTTCACAAATACAGCCATTCACAGGCTTGTCCTCGCCATAACCTTTGTACTTCACTCGATCTTGAGCAATGCCTTTCTTAACGATATAATCAGCGGTAGATTTTGCTCTGTGCTCAGAAAGACGCAAATTGTACTCTCTAGAACTTCTGCAGTCAGCATGAGAAGCACATTCAATAACGGCTGTTGGATTTTCTTTCATGAAAGCCACTACCTCTGCCAATGCTTTCTTAGCAGATGGCGTGATGAACCATTTGTTTGTCGCGAAATAGATAGACTTCAAAGAACGAATTGGTGTTTTGGCCTTAGACAAGGTATCATTATTCAAAACTTCGGCAATCCATTTCTTCTCAGTTATATTGATAGAAGAAGCCCTATAAACATTGTTGGTTGACACTATCTGGTAAGATGTTGCAATCAAAGTATCGCCTTTAAAAATGGAGACTTTGATGGAATCACCTTCAGAGATTTGATCGAATGGTAATACTGCAGCGACGTTGGTTTCGCCATTGATTGCAGTCACCTTCTTGTATCCACCATCACTGTTCTCAATTTGATAGGTTTTCTGTCCTGGAACGTCGGCAACCTCCTTTGGAATAGCCACATCCAACATGATCTCTTTGATGGGTTTCAATTTGTTTTTAGAATGGCGGATAAAGAATCGCTTCAATCCAGACTTATCATCAAATTTCAATTTATGCGGATAATATCCGTAAACAAATAGAGAATCTCCGTTCTTCATGAATGGTGGAACTTTCCCTTCATTGTCAATACCACTATCTACCAAACGCGCATCTACGGAAAGAACTTTAGCCGCTTTTGAGCGCAATAAATCATTGGTCATATTGTCATAAACATATAGGAAATCTTGAACTTTTGGAAAAGTCATCTGTAAAATTTCATCCTTTCCTTCGGTGAAATTTCGATTTGAACTTACAAACCAAACGCTGTCTGTTCCGTTGTCAGAGATGGCAAAATCGTCTCTTTTGGAGTTGATGGGCAGAGGCAAATGCTCCACTACATCCATTTTCTTGTGCCATGCATACAAGTCAAAAGCACCTAAACCGCCTTGTCTGTTGGAGGAGTAAAACAAATAATCGTCTGAAATGGTGGCAAAGAGTTCATCAAAAGGTGAATTCACCTTGTTGGATAGCATCTTGATATCGCCCCAACCCTCTGCACCCAAAGCAGCTGAATACAAATCAAAACCACCTAGGCCACCAGGCTTATTGGAACTAAAATACAACGTCTTGCCATCTTCAGAGAAAGTGGCATGCGCATAGGAGTATTTTTTATCCATAAACTTCAAACGCTTTGCGCGAGACCATTTCCCCTTTTCATTGATAACCAATTCAAACAACTGAGGCTGCTCAATCTTGCTGAACAATCCAGCGCCCATTGTTCGCGTTATGATCATTCTATTTCCATCATTGTTCACGGCAAAAGAACCTTCATGGCGGTTTGAATTGACTTTCCCTAAAGGAAGATCAGTTTGTCCCCCTTGAACGGCAACGTCAAGATAAGTAGATGAATCTGACGTTGAAAAATCATCAATCAACGAAGGCTCCTTTGAGTTGGCTATATAATACAATTTACCTTTATGCCAGTGCGGACCAAAGGCATTGCCTTTTGAATTCAAATCAAGAGACTGCACAGTAACATTCTGCTCATTGTAAATCATCAAAGTGTCTGGTATGAATTCAAAACCTCCAACCACATCGCGCAAAACCTGATTCTTAATGCGCGCACCCATCTTTTGAGATTCATCTTTTTTATCCAACTGCCAAAGCATGTCAGCGTAATAAAACAAGTCCACATCTTTCAATGAATCCAATGGCGCGACGGCATAACTTTGAACACAAGCATCTGCTTGTTTCATGAAGTAGTAACATCTTGAAAGCTTAACCCTTGCTTCCACAGCCTTGGATGCATAGCGCTTAAAATAAGTTGCCGCTTCTGAATATTCCTTTCGGCTCATCATATTGTCACCTCGTGAAAAATCCAAGCCTTGACCAAAGGAAACGCTTCCGATAATCAGCAGACAAATGAAAAATAAGAATCTCTTAGCACTCATAATGAATTAGAATAATCTGGGTGAAACTTGACCTCTGTAATTGCTGCTCAAGAAAAACTTGATCATCAATTCATGTGTA
>CANEVR010000099.1 GCA_947442505.1 Flavobacteriales bacterium
TCATCCAAGGGGGTACCTGCACTTTGGGTTTTGTTCCCGTTAACAACCCTGGAACTATGTTGGTTACATTGACCAATTTCAATACAATTCCTTATCAGCAAACCGTTGAAATCATTCCTGCAGCAGGTCCATATGTTGTATTAAATAATCACACCAATGAAGACGCAAACGGCGTAAACACCGGAAATGATGCGATTGACTACAGTGAAAGCATCACCGTGAATCTGAACCTTGAGAATGTTGGAATCGAAGCCTCTGGAAACGCTAATTTGATCCTCAGCTGCAGTAACCCCAATATCACCATTCTGGACAATTCGGCTTCCGTAAACGCTATTGGAGCTTTAGAAGTGATTGATGTGCTTGGAGCATTCACCTATGAAGTAAGCGGAAATATACCAGATCAGACTGTGGTAAACTTTACCATTACCATCACTGATGATGCAGGCAATAGTTGGCAAAACAACTTCACAGAAGTTATCAATGCCCCCGTCTTAAACTGTGGAACACTCATCATCTCTGATGCCGGTGGAAATGGAGATGGCTATCTTCAAACAGGAGAAACCGCAGTGATTGAATATCATGTGACCAACACCGGACATGCCGCCACCATTGACGGAACCTTTGTTATTAATGACAACAGCAACGCTACAACATTTGCCAACAACAGCGACACATTTGGCATGATCAGCGTAAACGGAATGTATATTTTCATCACTACCATTACCGTTCTTGGAACAGCCGGTGTAACTGAAAACGATGCGTTCACATTTGACATCAATTGTGGATCCTACTCTGCTAACTGCACAGGAAATACCATCATCAATCAAATCATTGAAACATGGGAATCTGGCAATGACCAAACTTTCAATTGGCAATACGAAGGCAATGCTGATTGGTTTGTATCCGCCAATGCGCCCTATGCAGGAGGTTATTGCATGGAGAGTGGAAACATCAACAATAGTCAAAGCACAACCTTGATGTTGGTGAGTGATTTCAGTGCTGCTGGAACTGTAAGTTTCATGTACAAAACGAGTACAGAAGGTTCTTACGATTTCTTGACTTTCAATGTAGACAACACTGACATCAACAGTTGGAGTGGCGAAAATGCATGGAGCAATTACACCTACAACGCAACTGCAGGAAACCACACCATGCGCTGGGTATACGAAAAAGACAATATTGTATCCTCAGGCAGCGATGCTTGTTGGGTAGACAACATCATATTGCCACCCAGTCAAACCACTTTCATTTTGGAGGAAAATTCAACTGAGCAAGACATGAAATTGTTCCCCAACCCAACCATAGGCAATTGTGTCGTGGAATGGAACAGCATGGGGCATGCGGAAATTAGGGTAATTGACCTGCAAGGAAGAACGGCGCATTTGATCTACAGCAATGATCAATTTGGTTTAACGCGCACGGAAATACCAACAGAAACTTTGGCTCCTGGATCGTATTGGATTGAGGTAAGAAAGGAATACGAAACAGAGCGTAAGAAACTAATCGTTCAATAAAATTAGCGGTGCATCAGCATGAGTCCATAAGGGCTCATGCTCACACTGCTGCTCAATGTCAACGCATTTCCTGTAAGCACATCCGTCCATGTGGTATTTTGCAATGCCGCAGGGATGGTGAAGTCGATACTATTCGGTGTTGGATTGGCAATAATAAAAACCTCCTCATCATTCCATTGTCTTTTAAAACAAACCAGTTCCGTCGTGGAATAATGGGTGAAAAAGCCTTTTTTGGCAGCTAAACTGGTGGTATAGAATTGTCCCAAACGTTTGTAAAATTGAAAAATACTGGGATTCAAATTCCAATTGATGTTGCTATTGGAGAAAAAAGGAATTGGATTGGCATACCCAATTTCTTGACCAGTGTAAAGGAGTTGAGCTCCTCCCATCATCATGTTCACCGCAGAGGCTGTCATGGCGCCTGCAAAGCCATTGAATAAACCAACGGGGCTATCCACCCAAGCACATTCGTCATGGTTGGAGGTAAAACGCAACTTGTGCTTTCCCACAGGAATGGCGGTGTATTCAGCCAAATGTGCGCTATTGAGCTGACTAGCCGGTGAACCATTGTAAAGATTGAGCAAGGCACTATAAAAACTCCAACCGTAGGTCAAATCAAATCCCGCGGCATAATGGTCGCTGCGTTCTCCCTCAGCGAGCATGAGCAGTGACCGATTGGGAATGGAACGAAGATCGGCAATGGCCTGCTGCCAAAAATCAAACGGCACACCATCGGCATAATCGCATCGAAAGCCATCCACGTTGGCTTCTAAAACCCAGTACTTCATGGCGTCAATCATCGCTGTTCGCATGGAATCATTGTTAAAATTCAGATCGGCCACATCCGCCCAATTGGTTCCTGCTGGTGATGTGACATTTCCATTTGCATCTTGCGTGTACCAAGACTTGTGCTCCATCCATGGATTATCCCAAGAAGTATGATTGGCCACCCAATCCATGATGACCGCCATTCCTCTGGCATGAGCGGCATCTGTTAAATCGCGAAGGTCCTGTAGCGTGCCATATTCAGCTGAAACCGCCTTGTAATCCTTCACTGAATAAGGAGAGTTCACACTATTGATGGCGCCAATCGGATGAATGGGCATGAGCCAAACCACATTGATACCCAATGAATCCAGTCGATCCAACTGAGCTGTAACATTACTCAGGTAACTGTTATTCGAAAAAGCGCGCAAGTTCACCTCATACATCTGTATGTCGCGTCCATAGGGAACACTATCGATAGGAGTACCGTATTGCTGATAGCCCGGAGTCGCAGGATCAACGATGACCACAGGGTTTTCTGAGGTTGCATCATCATCTTTACAAGCCAGACAAAAGGTACAAAGAACAAACAGTAAAATTCTCATTTCTCAAAGGAACAACAAAATTGAGTCAATCCTTTGTCCTTCAGTCAAAATAGCGTACTTTCGCGTTCCTTGAAAAAGGACTTGGCGGAGTAAGCAGCCCGAGTATAACAAAAAAGTTTAACCCATTTGTTTTCTGCTTATCACTTCAGTGAAAACAAATACAATTAAAAAAATGCCATATGGCAGAAGAAATCAATCCAGCTGAAAACGCTGAAAACGTAGCACCTCAAGTAGAAGCTACTCCCGCTCATGTTGAAGAAAAAGTTTCTCACGAAGAGCCCATCGAATTGTATAGCACTGCAGATGATGCAGCTTACATGACGAGCACAGGTGAATTTAACTGGGATGCCTATGAGGCAGCTGGTGGGTACACCAACGATGAGCGCATGCGCTATGATGAAGTTTACGAAAAGACTTTGTCTACCATTACCGAGAAAGAAGTGGTTCCAGGAACCATTGTTTCTATTGGTAAAAAGGAAGTGGTTGTGAACATCGGTTACAAATCAGAAGGAGTTGTTGCGGTAACTGAATTCCGTTACAATCCAGATCTTAAAGTAGGAGATGTTGTTCCTATTTTCATCGAGACACAAGAAGACAAAACCGGTCAGATGCGTGTATCTCACAAGACTGCTCGTTTGTTGAGCGCTTGGACTGAGGTGAACAAAGCATTGGAGTCTGGTGAAATCATCAAAGGAGAAGTGAAGTGTCGTACCAAGGGTGGTTTGATCGTTGATGTATTTGGTTTAGAAGCATTCTTGCCAGGTTCTCAAATCGATGTTAAGCCAATCCGTGATTACGATGTGTATGTTGGAAAAGTAATGGAATTGAAAGTTGTTAAAATTAACAACGAATTCAAGAACGTTGTTGTTTCTCACAAAGCACTTATCGAAGCTGAAATCGAAGAGCAAAAGAAGCAAATCATGTCCGGTTTGGAGAAAGGTCAAGTGTTGGAAGGTGTTGTCAAAAACATCACCAGCTATGGCGTATTCATCGACCTTGGCGGCGTAGATGGTTTGATCCACATCACCGATCTTTCATGGGGACGTATCAACCATCCAGAAGAAGTGGTTCAATTGGATTCTAAAATCAACGTGGTTATTCTTGACTTCGATGATGACAAGAAGAGAATTGCATTGGGCTTGAAGCAGCTTTCTGCTCACCCATGGGATGCTTACCAAGACACATTGCAGGTAGGTCAAAAAGTAACTGGTAAAGTTGTTGTTTTGGCTGACTACGGTGCATTTGTTGAAGTAGCGCCTGGTGTTGAAGGATTGATCCACGTTTCTGAAATGTCATGGAGTTCACACTTGCGTTCAGCTCAAGATTTCTTGAAAGTTGGACAAGATGTTGAGTGTGTTGTTTTGGCTGTAGAAAAAGACGAGCGCAAATTGAGCTTGGGTATGAAGCAATTGTCTTCTGATCCTTGGGAAGGTATTGAGACTCGTTTCTCAGTTGGTAGCAAGCATACCGCTAAGGTTCGTGCATTCACCAACTTTGGTGTATTCTGCGAATTGGCAGAAGGCATCGATGGATTGGTTCACATTTCTGATTTGTCTTGGAGCAAGAAAATCAAGCATCCTTCTGAGTTCTGCGCCATCGGCGACGATATGGAAGTGGTTGTATTGGAATTGGACAAAGAAAGCCGCAAGATCAGCTTGGGCCACAAACAAATCGAGGAGAACCCATGGGATGTATTTGACGCAACATTTGCTGAAGGTACACGTCACCAAGGAACAATCATCCGTAAGGAAGGTGGACACGTTGTGGTTTCATTGCCATACGGTTTGGAAGGTTTCTGCGTAAGCAAAAACTTGAAGAAAGAAGATGGTTCAACTGCTAAAGTTGAAGAAACATTGGAGTTTGTTGTATTGGAATTCAATAAGAACCAACGCAAAATCAATGTATCTCACACATCTACTTTTAAAACTGATGAACCAGGTGCAGAGGCTCCTAAGAAAGCACGCGCTCCTAAGAAAGCAGAAGGTGCTGATTCAAGCGCTGTAAAAGCGGTTAATGCTCAAGTAGAAAAATCTACTTTGGGTGACATTGGCGCTTTGGCTGCATTGAAAGAAAAGATGGAAGGCAAGGGAGAATAATCCTAAAACCTACGTTAATAAGTATTGAAAAGGCTATCCGAGAGGATGGCCTTTTCTTTTACCTTTTCATCAATGAAAAA
>CANEVR010000100.1 GCA_947442505.1 Flavobacteriales bacterium
AAATTGAAGAAGAAATAGCCGCTGATTTCAGAGATGCGTACCAAGGCATTATTCAGCTGCCAAAAGAAGCCCGCTATGGCGTATATCTGGCTTACACCTACTATTTAAAGTTGTTCCACAAAATACAAGGCTTGGATGCTGATACGGTTTTGCAAGAACGCATCAGAATACCGAACCCAAAGAAATTCACCTTGATGTTCGGCTCATTTCTAAAACACAACTTGAATTTGCTATGATTCGTTTACTGCTCTTTTCATTGTTGTTCCATTTCGCCCATTGGGGATTGGCCAATGAAGAAATGAGAAGTCTTTGGTTTGATTTGGATGATCCTTCTAAGAAAAAGATGTTCATTGAAAAAGTCGAGCAGTCAACTGAAAAAAATCCAGCCATGGATGCCTACCGCGCTGCTGCCGTGATGTTAAAGGCCGATCTGACTTCGCTACCCAACGAAAAACTTAAGTTCTTTAACCAGGGCAAAGACATGCTGCAATCTTGTCTGAACCAAAACCCTTGGAACACCGAATGCCGATTTATTCGATTAACCTTGCAATGCAAAAGTCCGTGGTTCTTGGGTTATCACGACAACATAGCAGAAGATGCGCAAGTCATTCTAGATCACTTCAAGTTGAAATATGTTACAACAAAAGTTCTTTATTGGAAACAAGTAATAAAGTTTATGAAATCCGATTCCCACGTTCCAAGTGATATTAAAAACCAGTTAGTGAATTTCAAATGATTGATGTAATCTTGGTAAATGAAAACGACCAGGAAGTGGGTCGTTGCGAAAAAATGCTCGCACATGAGGAGGGTCTTTTGCACAGGGCTTTCTCTATTTTCCTTTTCAATTCAAACGGAGAAATGCTATTGCACAGAAGAGCATTGTCCAAATACCACAGTGGCGGATTGTGGACCAACGCATGCTGTAGCCATCCCATGCCGGGCATCCCCATTGAATACACCCTTCAAGAGAAATTGCAGCAAGAAATGGGACTGCAATGTCCAATCGAATTTGCATTCAGTTTTTTATACAAGGCAGCACTGGACAATGATTTAACGGAACACGAGTTGGATCATGTTTTCATAGGCGAATTCAACGGCTTGCCAAATCCCAATGAGGAAGAAGTGGCCGATTGGCGCTATTTCTCCATTCAAGAAATTTACAAGTTGATCGAAACCCATCCTCAAATGTTCACCGAATGGTTTAAAATTGCATTTCCGCAGGTTGTAAAACATACTGAAAAAAATTACCAATGGGCATCTTAATTACGTTGGCCACTTTTGGCATCATGGAATTCATGGCGTGGTCGACTCACCGATTCGTCATGCATGGTTTTATGTGGTACTTCCATGAAGATCACCACGTACCTCATCAAAAGACCTTTGAACGGAATGATGTTTTCTTTCTCATCTATGCCATTCCCAGTTGGCTATGTATTATGCTTGGTATGATGAATGCCAATGTATTCAGTGTATCTGTTGGATTTGGAATTCTGATGTATGGCGTCGCCTATTTCTTGGTGCATGATGTATTGATACACCGAAGATTCAAATGGTTTGACAACACTGACAATTGGTATTTTAGAGCACTGCGTAAAGCCCACAAGGTTCACCACAAAAACCAAGGCAAAGAAGAGGGGCAATGTTTTGGAATGCTTTGGGTCCCATTAAAATATTTCAAAGAAGCAAAAAAGGCAAAGCAACAGCAGTGGACCTAGGTCATCAAACATATTGGGGAGTGCTAGGCCTAACTTTTCTTGGGCCATTTTTTCTTGGTTTTCACCACAGCTTAAACTTCAATAAACGGTGGAAAGAAATTCTATCCGCTCTTCTGCTCATCCTCACCATCTACATTCCCTGGGACATGTGGTTCACCCAAATGGGAGTATGGTCTTTCAATCCTAAGTATGTATCGGGCCTTTACCTAATCAATATCCCTATCGAAGAAGTTTTGTTTTTTATAGCAACTCCATTCTCATGTCTATTTGTATTGGAATGCGTTCGTTATTACTTCCCATCGTTATCCTATGCCAATGGCAACAAACATTTGCATGCTGTTTCAATGGTTATCATGTTCCTTTTTGCGATGCTGGGATTCATCCTTATTGTCAAAAATCCCGATGGCTGGTACACCCTCTCAGCCACCATCACTGGAAGTATCGGACTTTTTTATTTGTACAATAAGCGCAAAAATGATTTTCTCCAAATTCTCATCACTTGGATTATTCTTCTCATTCCTTTTTATGTTTGTAACGGAATACTGACAGGCATACATTTTTGGGAATATCCTTTTTTCAATGACAGTCAAATACAGATCGATGACGCCGTTGTTTTGTACAATAATTTGGAGAACAGTTCCCTAAGAATCTGGTCGGTTCCAGCAGAAGATTTTTTCTATGGCTTTGGTTTCTATGCAATTGGTGTCAGCCTATACCGCCGCAAGGAAAAATAAAAATTCTGATTATCTTTGCCGTGCCTGAAAGCAGGTATAGGAAATCATATGAGTACAGACAATTTTTCGATGGCCCATGAATTGAGCGCGGGCATCACAGGTCGGATGTCCCAATTTGACCACGAGCAAGTAGTATTTTGTCAAGACAAAGCTACAGGGCTGAAATCCATCATCGCTATTCACGACACAACATTAGGACCTGCAGTAGGAGGAACCCGCATGTGGGCTTATGCTTCAGAGGCGGATGCTTTAACAGATGTATTGCGTTTGTCACGCGGCATGACCTACAAAAGTGCATTGGCAGGATTGAACATCGGTGGCGGAAAAGCAGTCATCATTGGTGATGCGCGAACACAAAAAAACGAGGCCTTGCTTCGCCGATTTGGAAAGTTTGTGGATACGCTTGGTGGACAATACATCACGGCTGAAGATGTCGGTATGAGCACACGTGATATGGAGTACATCAAAATGTCCACGGACCATGTTGTTGGATTACCCGATTATATGGACGGCGGTGGTGATCCTTCACCCGTAACAGCCTATGGGGTTTACATGGCCATGAAAGCTGCCGTAAAACACCAGACTGGAAGTGAATCTTTGGCCGGCAAAAAAGTGGTTGTGCAAGGAATTGGACACGTCGGTGAATACCTGGTTCAGCACTTGATTAAGGAAAACGCATTGGTTACTGTTGCAGATATCTACGAAGACCGCGTAAGAGAAGTGGTCAATAAATACGGAGTCAAAGCTTGTGACACCAATGATGTTTATACCCAAGACATGGACATTTATAGTCCTTGCGCATTGGGAGCTACCATCAATGATGATACTTTGAAGCTATTGAAATGCTCCATTATCTGCGGCGCTGCCAACAATCAATTGGCTGATGAAACCATTCATGGCATTGAAGTGATGAAAAAAGGAATCCTGTATGCTCCAGACTATTTGGTGAATGCAGGTGGAATCATCAACTGTTATTGGGAGATTATTGGATACAGTCAGGAAGCCGCATTGAGTCAATCCGAGTTGATTTATAATACAATGGAAAAGTGCTTGATCACATCAGACGCAGAAAAAATACCCACATACTTGGCTGCCAATAAAATGGCAGAAGAACGCATCGCAGCGATTGCCAACATCAATAAAAAATTCTAATCGCACCATGCTTAACAGAAGACACATTCGAATCAAAGTATTACAAATACTTTTCGCATACTACAACGAGGAAAAGCCTGATGCCGCACGATATGAAAAGATGCTATTCGAAAGTGTCGATCGTTTCCGTGAATTGTACATTTCTCTCATGGGAATCATGGTGGAAATGCACCAATTGGCCATTGAGAAAATTGAAATGGGCATGCAAAAAAGATTGCCTTCTCACGAAGATTTGCATCCTAATACCCGCTTTGTCACCAACGAAATTTTGCGCATCCTGGCGCACAGTAGATCATTGGCAGAAGGCATGAAATACAACCATCTCAAGTGGACTGATAATCCAGAGTTGGTAAAAAAAATATTCAAAGGTCTAATGGAAACAGAAGACTATCAAGAATACATGCAAGCCACAGAGCGTGGTTTTGAATATGACAAAGAGTTGGTTCTTCGTATTTTCAAAAAATTCATCATCAACCATGAAGACATTCAAGAATTCATGGAAGACCAAGGGATATACTGGAATGATGATTTGGATTTAGCGGCCTCTATGGTTTTGCGCACCATCAAGTCCATCAAAGCCAATGATGAAGATGTCAACTTCTTGCCTTTGTGGAAAGATGGCGATGATGAAGAAGGCTATTGCCGCAATTTGTTTCGCAAGACTTTGGCTATGGGAACTGATCATGAAAAGGAAATTTCTGGTTATACCAAAAACTGGGAAGTAGAACGCATCGCTACCATGGACATGGTTATTTTAAAAATGGCTTTGACCGAAGCCCTCTTTTTTGAAAACATTCCAGTTAAAGTAACGATGAATGAATACATTGAATTGGCCAAATACTATAGCACTCCCAAAAGTGCGCAATTTGTAAATGGTATTTTGGATCAAGTCATCCCAAAGTGGCAGAAAGAAGGAAAGATCAAAAAAGTGGGCCGAGGGCTCATTGAGTAATGCAAAAAAAACTGATAGCAGTGGTTGGCCCTACCGCCAGTGGAAAGACAACCACTGCTATTGATATTGCCTTAAAACACAAAACGGAAATCATCTCTTTTGACTCTAGA
>CANEVR010000101.1 GCA_947442505.1 Flavobacteriales bacterium
GCAAATTTTACACTCCCCTATGAGTGATGCCATCAAGCACGAGTGCGGTATCGCACTCCTTAGATTGAAGAAGCCTCTTCAACATTACACCGAGAAATACGGAACAGCATTTTACGGCCTCAATAAAATGTATTTGTTGATGCAAAAGCAACACCACCGCGGACAAGATGGAGCGGGTTTGGCCAATATCAAGATTGATATTGAAGCAGGCAAGAAGTACATCAGTCGCATCCGCAGCAATGACGCGCAGCCTATTAGAGATGTTTTTTCTAAGGTAATGGCGCGCTTTTCAGATTTGGAAAAGAGCAATCCAGAACTTATTCAGGATAGTGAATATTTGAAAGAGAATTTTGCCTTCACAGGAGAAGTTTTTTTGGGTCATTTGCGTTATGGAACCTTTGGGGGGAACAGCATTGAAAATTGTCATCCTTTTTTGCGTCAAAACAATTGGATGACAAGAAACCTTGTCCTGGCCGGAAACTTCAATCTGACCAATGTGGATGAGTTGTTCTCATTGTTAGTGGAGTTGGGTCAACATCCCAAAGAAAAAGCCGATACAGTCACAGCGATGGAGAAAATCGGGCATTTCTTGGATGAAGAGAATCAGATATTATTCGAGAGATTCAAATCACAGGGATATTCCAATGTTCAAATTTCAGATTTGATCGCCAAGCATTTGGATGTTCAACGCGTATTGTCAAGGGCTTCACGTGAGTGGGATGGTGGATACGCCATGGCGGGAATGTTTGGACATGGAGATGCATTTGTTGTCCGTGACCCCAATGGTATCAGACCCGCATTCTTTTATGAAGATGATGAAATAGTTGTTGTAGCCAGTGAAAAGACCCCTATTCAGAGCGCGTTTTATGTGGATGCGGATGACATCCGTGAAATTCCGGCTGGATATGGTTTGATTATCAAAAAAGATGGACAAACATCTTTGAAAGAAATTAGAGAACCAAAGGAGTTAACGCCTTGTTCTTTTGAACGCATTTATTTTTCCAAAGGAAATGACAAGGATATATACAAAGAGCGCCAACAGCTAGGAAGAAATGTGGTTCCGGCCATATTGGATGCTGTTGAGCATGACATGGACAATACGGTCTTCACCTTTATTCCCAATACAGCAGAAACAGCCTTTTATGGAATGATCAAGGAGCTGGAGGATGAGGACAACAGAAGGAAAATAGAGAAACTGATACAAGCTGGGAATGGAATTACAAGGGATGAAATAGAAAAAATTATTTTAACCAGAACCCGAATAGAGAAGATAGCGTTGAAGGATGTCAAGTTGAGAACGTTTATCACACAAGATTCAGCTCGGGATGAGATGGTGTCCTCTGTTTATGACGTTACCCATGGCGCAGTGGTGCCCAATCAAGATCATTTGGTGGTGATTGATGACTCCATTGTGAGGGGAACAACATTGAAAAAATCAATTCTTAAAATTCTGGACAGGTTGTCTCCAAAGACAATCATTATTGTGTCTTCAGCACCTCAAATTAGATACCCTGATTGTTATGGAATAGACATGGCCAAGATGGGCGATTTTATTGCTTTTCAAGCCTGTGTCGCCTTGCACAAGGAAAGAGGTTCTACCAACATCATGGACGTGGTGTACCGGAAATGTTTGGAGCAAAAGAATTTGCCCAAAGAGCAGGTGAAGAATTATGTGAAGGAAGTGTATGAGCCTTTTACAGTGGAAGAGATCAATGAAAAGATTGCGCAGTTGTTGACACCATCTGACTTGAAGGCAAAAGTCAAGATTATTTATCAGCGCATAGAAGGGTTGCACCAGGCTTGTCCTGATCATAAAGGGGACTGGTATTTTACAGGCAATTATCCCACACCAGGCGGTAATAAGGTTGTCAATCAAGCTTTCATAAATTACATGGAAGGGCGCAACCAGCGGGCATATTGACCTATATTCGTGGGATATAGTACCCACGAATGAAAAAGATCAATCTTACCCAATGGATTTTTATTGCACTACTCTTAGGCATCGCTTTTGGTGCTTGGTTAAACATTTCTTATCCCCCATCTAATCCGCTTTCTAAGGCTGAAGCGTGGGAAAACATTTTCCAGAACATAAACGTCGTAAACAACGAAACCAACGTTGATCTTCAGAGTATCGCAAATGACACACTTTTAACAGCAGAACAGAAGTATGATGCAGCGCTGAAATGGTCGCATGAGAAGAAAGTAAATCTGCAAGAAGTGGTTGTCTCCAATGCCAATAGGGAAGCCAAAATGAATGGCACATTGGCGCAAATTTTAGAGGTGTTGAGTATTTTCACAGAAGTTTTTTTGCGGTTAATCAAGATGATTATTGCTCCTCTGGTATTTGCGACTTTGGTGGCAGGAGTAGCTAAATTGGGGGATCTAAAGGCGGTGGGAAGAATTGGTGGGAAAACCTTATTGTGGTTCTTTTCAGCCTCATTGATATCATTGGTTTTGGGGGCGGTATTGGTGAACTTGTATCAGCCAGGACATCAACTTCAATTGGAAATGCCAGATCAATCAGCAAGCATTGGATTGGAGCATCAAGCCATCACGCTGAAAGGATTTGTTACACATATTTTCCCTTCCAGTGTTATGGACGCGATGGCGAAAAATGAAATTCTTCAGATTGTTGTTTTTGCATTGTTGTTTGGTGTGGGTGCCGCGTCTATGGGCGAGAAGGCAGATGGTTTGATCAAGGCCATGGATGCCATCGGACACGTTATGTTAAAGATTACCACATTTGTTATGTATGTCGCTCCATTTGCTGTATTCGCTGCTATTACAGCCATTATTGCCAAGAAGGGATTAGGAGTTTTGGCTACTTATGCCACATTCATCGGTGAGTTTTATTCCGGATTGGCGTTGCTTTGGCTGATTCTGATTGGTGTGGGATGGTTGTTATTAAAGTCAAGAATAAAAGTATTGCTTAGTCATTTGAAACAACCATTGTTGTTGGCTTTTTCTACAGCGTCAAGTGAAGCAGCTTATCCAAAAATGTTGGAGCAGTTGGAGCGATTTGGTTGCAGAAATAGGATTGTCAGTTTTGTATTGCCGTTGGGATATTCATTTAATTTGGATGGCAGCATGATGTACATGACGTTTGCTAGCTTGTTCATTGCTCAAGCTTATGGCATTGAACTTTCCTTGGGAGATCAAGTAACCATGCTGTTGACTTTAATGATAACCAGCAAGGGAATTGCAGGTGTGCCAAGGGCTTCACTGGTGGTGATAGCAGGAACGGTTGCATCTTTTGGGATACCTGAAGCAGGTCTTGTTTTGTTGTTGGGCGTAGATCATTTGTTGGATATGGGCCGTTCCGCTACCAATGTTATAGGCAATGCATTGGCTACTGTGGCCGTGGACAAGTGGGAAAAATAGTTGTAACATAATGAAATTTTTATATCTTTGTATGTTGTAACCGAAAACAAAAAACAAAATGGCTCAAAAATTTAACGAAAAGGCTTACTTGGCTTCTATTGGAGCAGGTATCCGTGCTCTTCGCAAGAAGAAAAAAATGACCTTAGAGGTATTTGGCGATGTAGTTGGATTGGACAAATCCAATGCATACCGTATCGAGAGAGGTCGCAACATCACTTTGTTGACATTGGAGAAAATTGCTCAAGTGTTCAACATGAGTTCATCCAAATTGTTGGACAATGCTATCGAGGTTAAAGAAGAACCAAAGAAAGCAAAGCCAGCAAAGAAGGCTGCTAAGCCTGCTGCTAAACCCGCTGCTAAGCCTGCTAAGAAAGTGGCAAAGCCAGTGAAGAAAGCTGCTAAGAAAGGTAAAAAGTAATTCTGCTTTTGAAATATTGAAAAGGGGGTCTTCAGACCTCCTTTTTTGTTTCTGCAGGTGCAGTTGACGATGAAATTTTCTGATAAGCGTCCCAGGATATTTTGGCAGACATGAGGAACATGAAAAGTCCAAAAACCAATTTTACTTTCTGCACATCCATCCCCAACACCCACTTGCTGCCAAAGAAGGCGCCAATGACAAATCCCAATGCAATGGAAAATACGGGAATGAATTGAATGTGGCCTGCTTGATAGTAATTGACGACGGCAAAAATGCCCACGGGCATCATTAAAACGGCCAGGCTCGTTCCTTGCGCTTGAAATTGATTGTACTGAAAAAAATAAATCATGGCGGGCACCATGATCATTCCGCCGCCGATGCCAACAAAACCGCTGATGATACCTGCCAAAAGGCCAATCAAAGCCAATAAGAGAATAGAAGAGATACCCATTTTATTTTTGGTAAATGAATTCATGATTTTTTGCGGTATTCGCAGGGAGTTCGAAGATAATGTCCTATTTTTACCCCACACGAAAAATTTTATGAACTATCCAGCAGAATTAAAGTATACCAAAGATCACGAGTGGGTTCGTATCGACGGTGATGTAGCAACAGTAGGAATCACCGCTTTTGCGCAAGGTGAATTGGGTGATATTGTATTTGTTGAAATAGAAAC
>CANEVR010000102.1 GCA_947442505.1 Flavobacteriales bacterium
ATTCACAATGTTTGTTCATGGATTCAGCGTGGGTGCCTTTGGGCGATACCGCGAAACAGAATTTCGTAACACCAAAAGCCGTCTGTGGGGAGTCGGCCCGAGAAGATCTCACCACCCTATTCAATCCATCCACAACGGGCGGTACTTGGTACAGCAAACAAGCGAACGTTTCAATTAACAAGGGCTTGGTTATTCCACGAAACACCACTGCCAATACGTATCCGGTGTACTATTTCAGCAATACATCGCCCTGCGGTCAGCTTGAAACGCATTGGCTCACCGTGAATTCCAAGGTCATTGCCATTGATGCCAAATCAAACACCACCACAGCCCAAATACCGGCTACGATTCTATTTGAGGCCAAGAATTTATTGGGTACTGCGGGCACTACTTACCGTTGGTTTTTCAACGACCCAAACTCAGGAAGCAATGACAGTGCGCAGGTGAGCAACTGCAGCCACACCTACACAAAGGCAAGCACGTATTATCCGTTTGTAATTGCCAAGGCAGGCAACTGCGTCGATACGGGCTATTGCGCGCCAATCCAGGTGAATCCGCTGTCCATTCAGGGAATTCAATCTGCTGGATTCCGAGTTTACCCCAACCCTTGGTCGCAGTCGCAGCCTTTGGCAATCAAATATTGGGGCACGCCAACAAACACGACAATGGGTGGCAAGTCGTTGATGATGTGTTATTCGGCGGCCGGACAGTTGATCTTCAGCAAAGAGATGCCATCTTCAGGAGAACTAACAATCTCTGAAACCCTGCCCATTGGCGTCTACTACCTCAAAAGCAACCGCACTGAGTCCTCCATCAAATTGATTGTAGTGCCTTAGAATCCAAAATCCTGTAATCCTCGACAAAGACTTCCAATCGTATCAGTATCATGGTACTTTCACCTTGTTACGCTAATGCCACAAATCGTTCAGTTGCCTAAAAGTTTTCAATATTCCCGTTAAATAACTTGCGAAGAACCAAAATGCTAAACTTAACTTCGCATGAAATCAGATTTCATTAGGAACGACACATGTACAAAGAGATCATTATAGACAGAGAACATCTCACACTTATGGGTGTAAAGTTCCCTACTCTTTCTGCATTAGAATCTACTGCATATGCGATTGGCAGCAACATGTTCGAGGGCTTTGAGCCAACACCAAAATCTGTGACATTCGTGCGAGATTACATCCTTGGTCAAATTTCATTGTCCGAATTAATCAGCATTACCAAATCCCAGGCATATGTCTGATGGATATAGCTACATAGATTCTCTTTCGATTTACTTGGGACCTAAAACCCACCACGTGTAAAACCGATGTGGGACAATAGCCTCCGTCACTCATGAAATCCATGTAAAATGGATCAATGACAAACAATTTCTCTTTTTAAACCGATTTCCGAAACCTAGCAAATAGCATCACAATGTGCGCCGCGAAGACAACACCCCAAACCCATATTCCTGGCATCGAATGCCAATAGACGGTGAGGTCGGCACCATCGCTATTACATACAACCCCACCCACATAGGCCTCAAGCCAAATCGGAAATAACAGCAATAAGGATGCATTCAAAATCATGAATTTGACTCTTTGAGTGCTTAGGTATCGCCATTGGTTATAGGCAATCAAGAGAATCGACCCCAATTGAACTTTGTACGCAAAGTTGATTCCCCAAAACGAAGTGTCTTTTCCAAAAATGTAACCGCCAAAAATGTAAATATCAGGCACATTTGGACCGTAGTAGCGATAACCCATCGGACCAATTTTCATGTATACAAAGGGCACGAATATGCTCAGCACCGTGAGCACCAGCGATATTTTTAACACTACATCGCTTTGAAATAATCGAATCAAACAGCTTTGTATCAATCTTAGAGTCATGTAATCTGATGCTTGATAACGAAATCGGCTACAGATTTCTTTTACAATCAGCAAAACTCAATAGGTCCACGAATATCCCCTTGCCCCTTGGAGCTCCCCCTTTTAGAACCAACCGGGCTACACACTTTGGGAAATACAATAAATAATACCGAATTAGTACAATATAACTATTGTATTTGTAAAGAATTATTTTTCAATTCGTAAGAATGAAGCAAAGACCATAAAAAATCTATGCAAAAAAAGAAAACAAATGAACATACTAAAACACTTCGCCCTCAGTTTCATTCTGGCATGCACCGCAATTTCAACCCATGCCCAAACCAACAAATGGCAAATGGGATTTGAAGCGGGCCCCACCATCACATCCATCTACAGCCAAAACGTTGACTTCCTCTTCACCCCTAGCCTGGGATATTGCGCCGGGGTATCCGCCCAGTACAATGCAGACCGATGGATATCAGTTAGAATGCAGATAAACTACGAACGCAAAGGTGGTTTTCGCGGGGCGTTCCCCATCACAGATGTCAATGGCGTTACGGTTGGATCCATGAATGTGCAAGTCGCCAACAACTACATCACGGCGCCTTTGATGCTGCGGGCACAGTTTGGCAAAACTGCCAAGTTTTACCTTGACGCTGGGGCTTACGGAGGATACTTGACACGCGCCACGTCTACCGAGCGACAGTCGACCAGCGAAGGCATCACATTCATGATGACAGACATCACGCAGTTTAGAGACTTTTTCGATCATGGATTATGCGGTGGTGTGGGCGTAGAGGCTCCCATCGGAAACAATGCCAATGTCTCGCTAGGCTTTCGCTACAACCACGGTCAGGCCAATATCCAAGGAGATACCAAATCCGTTCCGCTGTTCAATCGCTCTTTGAATTTCAACATTGGAATCACCCAAGGGTTTTAAGGCGAGTCAATCTTCCTCTTCGAGGGTAAAAATCTCATTGACGTGGAACGAGTCCGTGCCCAAGTATTTGCGACAAATTAACAATTGATTATAAATGGACTAGATCAGTGAATCTATCACCCAGCTTGGCGTTTCAATCGCCGAATTCATAATTACATTGATTCCATTGGTAATTTCCGCAACCAATTTAGCCGAAGTACCGGTATTGTCAAAAACATATGCCCGATCCGTTTGTTTGATCGCAAATTTCAAGTTTTTAAGACTTCTGAAATACCTCCGGCTAATGACATCAGGATCAACGTAATGACCATTTTGTGCAACTCTCAAATTGACGCGATTTATGTTAATTTCGGGATCATTTGTCGCGATAAAATACAAATACACCTTATAACCCTTTCCTCTCGACTCTTCCAAAAACTTAATTTTATCAGGAAAACTCATGACCGTTTCATAGGTAAAAGATAAACCCTGATCTACCAACTGTTGTCTAACGAACTCCGCCAAATCTGCTGCCAAATAGGAATCCACGAATGTCTTTATGGTCAACAGGTTATCATTTACAAACAACTTGGTGTACAAATCTGACTCCTTTCTTTTTGTTGGGGAAAAGGTACTTCTTTTAAAAAAAACTCTCAACTGTTCATTTGAAACTTGAATTTGAAATAAACCAAAATCTAATGGTGAAGAACCATTCAAAATCACCTCTATCTCATCGGCATTTACATAAACACCCAAGTTAATGTTACTATCTTTCAAAATGCCCTTAAAAATAGTTGTTTTACCGGAGCCATTTGGACCAGCAAAAACCCTCATTCTTTTGATAGGCATATTAAATCAATTGAAATTGATTGGGCAAAACCCTTTTACTTTTGACCAATTTCTTAAACAACCGCTTTTCACCATCTAATCCAATTTCATAAAGAATACCGTTTTCCTCAATCAACTGTGGCAACTTTAATTTCTTGGCTTCACCACTGGCATCCGTGGTTGCTGAAATAGCTGCTCCCAAAATAGCTCCAATTACAGCGCCCTCTTCTTTATCATTGGACAAAAATGCGCCCAAACTAGCGCCAATCAATCCGCCTGCAATTAATGAATTCAAGGAAGATTTAGAGGTTTTCATTATTCGAATTTACAAAATTATTTATTCAAATCACAACAAGACGAGATCCTCTTACAGACGATTTCAAATATCTAGTCGATTTTAAGTACTGCTAGAATTCAATCATCCTCTTCGAGGGTGAAAATCTCATTGACGCTCGTTTTGAAAACATCAGAAATCTTGATAGCAAGGGCGGTTGATGGGATATATCGCTCAGCTTCAATGGAGTTGATTGTCTGACGTGAAACCCCCACTTTATCAGCCAACTGCTGCTGGGTTAAATCCAACTTTGCCCGCTCAACCTTGAGTGTATTATTCA
>CANEVR010000103.1 GCA_947442505.1 Flavobacteriales bacterium
AAAATACAATTGTACCTTAACGTAGATGAAATTTGTCCCGGAGATGACAAATCGCTGTACAACGATGTGGTGAAACACTGGGTACATTACGGAGATTTCATTGGAATAACAGGAAAATTGTTTACCACCAAAATGGGAGAGATTTCCATTAAAGTGCAACAGTTTCAACTCTTGGCCAAGTCCATCAAACCGTTACCTGTCGTGAAAAAAGACGCTGACGGCAATGTTTTCGATGCTTTCACTGATCCTGAGTCGCGTTACAGGATGCGCTACGTTGACCTTGTGGTCAATCCACAGGTAAAACAAACCTTTATCCTTCGCACACACATCATCAATGCCATGCGTGATTTCTTCAATAACCACGGTTATTTAGAAGTAGACACTCCGGTATTGCAAAACATACCCGGTGGAGCCGCCGCCCGGCCTTTCATCACCCATCACAATAGCCTTGACATTCCCATGTACTTGCGCATCGCCAATGAACTTTACTTGAAGCGATTGATCGTAGGTGGATTTGAAGGTGTGTATGAATTCTCCCGAAACTTCCGCAATGAAGGAATGGACAGAACCCACAATCCTGAGTTTACTGTGATGGAAATCTATGTTGCATTTAAAGACTACAACTGGATGATGGACTTCACAGAAAACATGCTCAACCATGTTTGTCAAAAAGCATTGGGTACATCAGAAGTGCAACATGGCAATAATGTATTGAACTTCACTCCGCCCTTCAAACGCGTTACCATGACGCAATCCATCATTGATTACACGGGGTTTGATATCACGGGAAAAACAGAAAAAGAAATTCATGACTTCTGCCTATCCATTGGCTTAGAAGTCAACCAAAACATGGGGAAAGGCAAACTCATCGACACCATCTTTGGCGAAAAATGTGAGAAGAACTACATTCAACCGACATTTATCACTGACTACCCCGTAGAAATGTCTCCGCTCTGCAAGAGACACAGAAACAATCCAGAATTGACAGAGCGTTTTGAACTCATGATCAATGGAAAAGAAATTGCCAATGCATACAGTGAACTCAATGATCCCATCGACCAATTGGGGAGATTTGAAGAGCAAATGCGCCTAATGGAAAGAGGGGATGACGAAGCCATGTTTATTGACCATGACTTTATCCGTTCCTTGGAATACGGAATGCCACCAACGTCAGGCATGGGAATAGGCGTCGATCGATTGGTCATGTTATTGACCAACAATGAAACGATACAAGAGGTATTGCTGTTCCCGCAGATGAGACCAGAAAAACACCAACACGGTCCGGACCTTGGCGCTTTTAGAGACTTGGGTGTAAGCGAGGAATGGTTGGAGCATCTACCCAAGGCTGGTTTCCATTCCATTGAGGAATTACAACAAGCCAAACCAACCGCCATTCACCAACAGTTGAACGGATACCGCAAGAAAAACAAATTGGAAATTCCCGCCATTCAATTGGAGGATATCCTTGCTTGGATTAGCAAAATCAATTGACAAATCAAAGTTTGTAATTCACTGCATTGCCAATCTTAAAACCAAGGGATTGGTCGGTAATTTGTATCCAATAACCCAAAAAGGCTATGAAAAACAAATTGCTCATTCTTGCGGCTGTGGTCGCTACTTCCTTTGTGGCTTGCGTTCCCAAGAAAAAATTCACGGAACTTTCTGATAAGAAAAACAAAGCAGATCAGGAAATTGAAACGCTCAGAAATCTCAATGAAAAAATGGAGGCTGCAAACAAAGAGTGCAATACATCTTTGAACACCGCAAAAAAAAGCATAGAGTCGTTGTCTCAAGATACAACTAAATATGGCAAATCAAACCGTTCTTTGCGGGATCAAGTGGATAACCTGAGCGTGCTCAACGATACACTCACCCAAAAAATGAACACCCTTTTGGTGGCTTCCTCAAAGGAAAACAGACTTTTATTGGAAGAAATTAAAAGAAAAGAAGATGCGCTTCGAGAAAAAGAAGGTGTCATAAAAGACAAAGAGAACCTCATACAAGAAAAGGAGAGCGCCATCGCTGAAAGAGAAACAAAACTTAAAGACCTTCAACAAATGATGGCCGCCAAAGACAGCGCTTCCAATGCGCTTAAGGACAAGCTATCCAAAGCACTTGAAGCGTTTAAAAACAAAGGTCTTACCGTCACAGAAAAAGATGGTAAAGTATACGTGAGTATGGAAGCCAAACTGCTGTTTGCATCCGGAAGCACAGCAGTTGATGAAAATGGTAAAAAAGCACTCGTTGAAATTGCAGGAGCACTGAAAGATGAAAACGATGTGGAGATTGTTGTTGAAGGGCACACCGACACAGATAAACTCAACTCTTCCATCATACCGCGTGACAATTGGGAATTGTCTGTTTTAAGAGCTACCGAGGTAGTGAAAATCATGTCGGCCAACAGCGGTGTTCAACCTCAAATATTGTCTGCAGCAGGCAGAAGTGAATACCACCCTGTGGATGCAGATGACAAGTCCAAAAACAGAAGGATTGAAATCATCATTCAGCCCAGCATGAAAGAGATTTATCAATGGATTGAGAAAAACTAAACCTTGGGGTAAATCACCTTACGCAAAGCTTTTTTTCTAGGATGGGTTCTAATAATGACGGATGTTCCAACCGGATACATGGGTTCACCTATACAAAACTCTTCTGCCCTAAAGCGAACTGAACCATCATCCGTCTGGTAAGAAATCATTGGGTGAAACTGCTTTTCTCCTTTGACATGAGCCACTGCCCAATTAT
Source organism: Flavobacteriales bacterium (assembly GCA_947442505.1). Taxonomy (GTDB): domain Bacteria; phylum Bacteroidota; class Bacteroidia; order Flavobacteriales_D; family Sanyastnellaceae; genus CAMCTV01. The sequence continues at coordinate 2,746 of CANEVR010000103.1, forward strand.
CGATGGTGCCATCAAAATCCTCATATTGAAACTTCATCATCAATTCATCCTTGAACCGATAAAGCAAAAAGATGGAAAGAGCAGCTAACAATATGATTACTGGAAGATAATTGTCCATTTGACTTAATTTTAAACAAAAATAAAAAGCTTCGGGTTCCATGAGAGAATTAATCGGTATCGTACTTCAAAAAAAAAGAATTCGTGACCGACTAATCTTAGTGAAAATATTCTCTGAGTCACAAGGTTTAAAAACATACTGGTGGAGCGCTGGCTCCAAATCCATGCAAACATTTGACCTGTTTGACACCATCCGATTTCAAAGCAAGGAAGAACAAAAGGACAATGCCCAATGGCTAAAGACCCCTCAAACCACAAAGGTCTTGTTGAGCGCGCGCATTCATCCTGTTAAAAGTGCAACGCTGCTATTCTTTCAAGAAATATTATTGCACCTGCTCACCGATGGGTATCAGAATCCGCCTTTGTTTTATCTGGTTCAGCAAATCATCCAAGACATCGATGAAACCCAGCATGAGCAACCCCTGCATTATGTTTTTCTTGTGGGCTTGATGAAAGCATTGGGATGCTGCCCCATTGTTCCCAAAGAACACGCTGATTGGTTCAATATTAACGACGGACAATTTGGACAAAACCACTTTCCACCAGGAAAAAATATACTTCCGGAAAACAACCAACTGTTCTTATTCCAACAACTCATACAAGGAAATTGGGAATCCCTTTACCAGCCTAATGTTTCAGCCCATCAAAGGAGGGAAATACTCAAGCAAATGGTCGACTATCTTTTTATAAAAAGCGACAAAGTATCACCCATCAAATCCCTTGAAATCTTCTATGAGCTTTTTCATCTTTAGTGATTAAATTTACCGCATGGAGTATTCCTTTCAAACGGTGATTGGACAAGAAGTGGTGAAAGAGCGTTTGCTCCGTAGCCAACTTGAAGGCAGGGTGCCTCATGCGCTATTGTTCAATGGTGGTGAAGGTCACGGCGGTTTGACTTTGGCCATGGCCATGAGTAGTTTTTTGTTGTGTGAACAACCGACAAGCACCGACTCTTGCGGCCAATGCAAATCCTGCAAATCCATACAAAGTTTGCAACACCCCGACCTCCATTTCAGCTTTCCTTTTTTCAAT
>CANEVR010000104.1 GCA_947442505.1 Flavobacteriales bacterium
TGACCAACGAAGAAGGTGAAGAAGTAAGCAATCGTGAAATCAAGAAAATCTTGAGTGACGCCATCGGACAAGAGGACAAAGTAAAGCCCCTCACCGATGAAGCCTTGATGGACCTGCTCAAAGAAAAAGGCTACAACATCGCAAGACGCACCGTAGCCAAATACCGCGAACAACTCGGTATTCCGGTAGCTAGACTACGAAAAGAGCTCTAAATTCTCACTTGTATTGATTTGAACACCAATTTGGCAACAATCAATATCCAACCGCTAACAATTCCGTGCGATTTTAGAATCGACAAATCCTCCTGATTGTGCTGTACTAGCGCTTTGATGCCTGCTGTACTTGCCCCACCTTGTTGCATTCTTACCATTTCTTGAGGGATATATTTGTACTTGCATCGATGAATACAAAACGCGCGCAACAACCAATCAAAGTCTGCACTGATTCTATATTGCTGATTAAACATACCCACCTGTTGAAAAAATGATCGGTTCACATAAACGGTTGGATGCGCCGGCTGCAGAGCAAATCGCATCATCCATGGCCTAAAAAAATTACTCCTATATCGCCGAGTAACTTTGTCAATGTCATTCGGACGAAAAAAAGTCAAATCGCCATAAACCAAATCAACACCAACCGCATCGGAGAAGCCAGAAACAATGTTGTCGATTACGTTGCAATGCGCAAAAAAATCATCAGAGTGTAAGAACCCAATAACATCACCTGATGCCAACGTAACGCCTTTATTAAGTGCGTCATAAATACCATTGTCTTTTTCTGAAACAAATACATCTATTCCATTTTTAAACGACGCAAGCGCATCCAAAGTTCCATCATTGCTCCCACCGTCTACAATTATATATTCAATATTTGGGTAGGACTGAGCCAACACACTCTCCACGCACCGCGAAATTGTGTTTTTCCTATTAAAAACGGCCGTAATTATGGAGACTTTCACCAATTAGTTATTTATATTAATTTGGTTATTCTTGATCCAATGGCCCAATGTAGAAAGTAACCACGCCTTGTGCCATTTTTCATTCGTAGGCCCTCGTTGAAACGCTCGCAAATCCTGAACAGCGTGACATAGTTCTGGAATATTAGAAACCACTTCTAATCCTTCATTTACAACACCCTTCAACTCATTGTTAACCCATTGCTTCCAAGGAAATACAAAACCCATCTTTTCTCGATCCCAAACCTCTCTCGGCAAATCGTCACCAAGGGCATCAATCAACAGTTTTTTGCCTGGCTTCAATGGCTTTAAATGGTCGGGTAATGACATAACGAATTCTGTCAACGTATGATCAAGAAATGGTACCCTAACCTCTAGCGAATGAGCCATACTCATTTGATCTGCATCCCTCAAGAGGACCGGTTTCATGTATTTCTCAAATTCTTCATTTCCAACCCACGCGGTCAAATGTCCTGTTTTTATGGGAATTCCCCAAGAAAAATCCGTATTCGAAATAATGCCCAGTTTTGCTAATTCAGCATCCGAATAGAAATGCCTAAACAACTCGTATACAGTGGATTCGTCAATTTTTTTTAGATTTATGAGCTCATGAATTTTGCCTTTTACAGGTATACTCTTTTTCATGCTACTTGGAATTTGTTCCCATAGCTGTAAAATACCTGTTTTGCGCAGTCGGTTTACTTGCTGAATCCGGTTAAAAACGCCATAGCCTCCAAAAACCTCATCACCACCTAGCCCGCTCAGAGCCATTTTTATGCCTGCCAATCGTGTGTACTTACTTACCACATAAGTATTTACCCCGTCTGCACTCGGGTGGTCAATTGCTTCAATGGCCGGAATAACTTCACTTAAAAACTCCTGGGGTTTAATCAAGATATTCTGATGTTCCGTTTCATATTTTTTTGCTACCAACTCCGCATATTTTCTTTCCGAAAATTCAGATTCGTCGAAATACACATGAAAAGTTTTCACCGGTGAATTGAGGTGTTTAGCCATCATCGCTACTACAGCGCTCGAATCAACACCTCCCGACAAAAAAGCACCGAAATCAACGTCCGAAACCAATCTTTTCTGAACAGCAGACTCAAAGAGATTTCTAGTTTGTTGTACCGCCTCCCCGTATGTTTTGACAGAATTTGGCTTTACAATCTCCTTTTGTCTTTCATAAAAAGGCCATGAATGAAATTCAATTTTACCTAAAGCGTTTTTGCTCAATGAAGCACAATATCCACCAGCCAATTGAAAGACTCCCTCCACAAGGGTGTTAGGGTCAAAAACTGTTTGATATTGCAAAAATTGTCCCAATACTTTCCTGTTTAATTGTGGTTTTAGCCAGCCACTTGAAATGATGGATCGCAACTCCGATGAAAATAAAAAAGCATCCTGATTATCCGACATCCACCAATACAGCGGTTTCTTTCCAAATCGATCTCTTGCTATGAACAGCTCCTCTTTCTCATTGTCCCAAATTGCAAAAGCAAACATACCCTCCAGCAAACCCAACATTTTTTCTCCTTTTTCGGCAAACAGCGCCAAGAGAACCTCTGTATCGGTACCTGTTTGAAATGAATATGATGATACTTGCTCCCTTAATTTTTCAAAATTGTAAATCTCACCGTTAAATACAATCACATATCTGTTGCCTAAACCATGCATGGGCTGTGTTCCTCTTGGATCTAAATCAATGATCGAGAGTCTCCGATGTCCTAAAGTTATATCGCGGTTATTGTAGACCCCATCAGCGTCAGGACCTCTATGAGCCATTTTTAAATTCATCCGCTGGATAGCAGAACTCCAATCTCGCTCTCCGCCTGAACTGAAAATCCCATTTAATCCGCACATAAACGCAAAAGTAATTCTGATTACAATGATTCAAGTTGGAAATTCCGATTTTTTCTTTCACTTCGTAAAAGAACTATACCAATTAACAAATTTGTTCATATATCAGTACACGAAACAACCAAAAATTTTCCTTGGCGCAGTTAGAGAAAAGAGTTTAACAGATGACAAACCTTTTAATTCGGCTGCTTATCCAATTTAGAGTACTCGCTATTCTTGCTGATAAATTCAGGTATCAGAATTTTCAAATTACCCACTAAACTCACATCAGAAGAGCCATTTAAAGCGGCGTGGGTAATTTTTCCCAATAATGTGCTGGATACTTCCGTAGAAGGTCCTGAAACTTGAGCAATCATGATCTTAGGGTGATGAGTAGGCAAAGTACTTTCCGCGTCGGATAGCAACTCCTCATAGAGCTTCTCGCCTGGACGTAAACCCGTCTCCACAATTGATATGTCGCGTCCCAAGACCAAACCACTCAATCGAACCATCTTCTCGGCCAAATCATAAATACGCACAGGTTCACCCATATCGAACACAAAAATCTCACCGCCATTGCCCATGGTCGCTGCCTCAAAAACTAACTGGCACGCCTCAGGAATCGTCATGAAGTAACGAATCACATCCTTGTGCGTCACAGTCAATGGCTGTCGATTTTCAATCTGCTTATGAAACAAGGGTATCACCGAACCATTCGATCCCAACACA
>CANEVR010000105.1 GCA_947442505.1 Flavobacteriales bacterium
CATGAAAGGTTTGAGTGCCGCCAATTACAGATGCCGGGAGAATTTTGATTCATTGATGATTCCCTTTCGATGCTTGGCATCTGATGTTGAATCCAAACAGTCCGTGATTTTTCAGTCAGGCTCATTGAGTCAGGCAGTAAGGGCGTCAATGACCTATCCGTTTTATATCCCCGCCATTTCCATTGATGGAAAGTTGATGTTTGATGGGGGTATCTACAATAATTATCCTTTGGATGTGATGTATCAAACCTTTATGCCTGATATCATCATTGGTTCCAATGTATCCGGTGTTATCGCCCAACCCAAAGAAGATGATTTTGTCTCGCAAATTGAAAGTTTGATTGTTTATCGGGAAGGTCTCGAACAGCCTTGCCCTGAGGCAATAGAGATCAAGCCAGATGTGTCCGCTTTTGGAACTTTCACCTTTGGTAACGCCGCCGATATCATTCAGAAAGGATATCAAGCGGCCCAGGAAAAGCTTACGGATTGGATAGAGGCTCATGGCCCCATTGGTCTAAAAGACAATTTTGATATCGCTGAAAAAAGGCAGCAATTTTTATCCATCAAAGTTCCTGATGCCATCACCAAGATTGAGATCAATGGTTTGGAAGCAGGTGAATCATCACGCATTGTGAAAGGATTAACATCAGGGTTACCCATTATTGATTTTAATCAAGTCGAAAAGCGTTATTATGCGCTTTGGCGCGATCAACGCATACACAAAGTATTTCCCATCAGCTCAGTTGATACGACGCGGTTAGATGATGATGGATACCTGCTTAAGCTGGATATCAAAAAGGAATTACCCGCCTTGGTAACCATCGGAGGGAATTTCTCATCACGAGCCATCAATACGGGGATGATTGGGTTCCAATATCAGCCATTTAAGAACAGAGATGCAATGCTTTATGGAAACAGTTACTTTGGTAGGTTTTATGGTTCGGTTCTGGTAGGTGCCTCATGGACAACCAAGTCTTTTCGATTTCCTTGCTCAGTATCTTTAGATTTTATTCAGAACAGATGGGACTATTACCGGAGTGTATCTGCGTTTTTTGAAGATGTAAAGCCATCCTTTGTATTGGTCAATGAAAGATTTTTTCAGGGTAAATTTAAATTGTCTACCTCTCAGCATTCTCTGATTACCGCGCAATCCGCCTACACCCATCAGTATGATAAGTATTATCAAACCCGTCAATTCCTGTCCGTTGATACAGCTGATGTGACGGAGTTTGATGGTTGGATTCATAGACTTTCATGGGAGTATAGTACCTTAAATAGAAAGCAATATTCTAACGAAGGATCAAACATTAAAGCCATTGTCAAGAATGCCTACGGAAGAGAGCTGTCTATCCCAGGTTCAACCAGCGTTCTGAGAGATTCGACAACGCTCTGGCACAATTGGGTTGAGGTGAAATTATCTGGTTTGAAATATTGGAAAGTAACCCGGAATCTATCTTGGTTGACCCAGGCAGGAGGAGGTTGGAGCAATCAAGAGAGGTTCAATAATTACATTGGTACCATCATGCAAATGGCACCTTACAACGCCATACCAGAGGCCAGCACGTACTTCATGCCGCAATTTCGGAGTTTGGTATATACTACAACAGGAATTGGAGTAGTGCTTAGTTGGAAAAGTCGTTTTGATTTGCGATTTGAATACCACCGGATGGACAATTGGAAAAGGTATTTGTCGGATTCTTTCAATAAAGCTCGCCTTGAATATCAGGCGGAGGCCAATGCTCAAATTTCTGGAAGTATAGTCTTTCAAACGCCAGTCGGTCCGCTGTCCTTTCAATTGAATTATTTGGAAAGAAATGCACAGCCGGTATCGGCTTTGTTCCACTTTGGATACATACTTTTCAATGATTCTCCTAGGAATTAATGTTTATCTTTGTAACGAAATTAGGCTAGATGAAGAATATTAAATTTGCTGTAATCGGGGCAGGTCACATTGGAAAAAGACATGCTGAAATGGTGAAACGAAATCCCAATGCAGAACTATTGGCGTTTTGTGATGTGCGCCCCGCTGAAGAGTGTGGGATAGAGGCTTTCAATGTTCCATTGTATAAAACGACGGATGAATTGTTTTTAAATCACCCAGATTGTGATGTTGTTTGTGTTTGCAGCCCAAATGGTTTTCATGCTGAACATTCAATGGCCGTTCTGAAGGCAAAGAAACATTTGGTGGTTGAAAAGCCAATGGCACTGACCAAGGCTGATTGTGAGGAGATTATTTACAAATCTCTGCAAGTAAACAAGCAAGTGTTTTGCGTGATGCAAAATCGTTACAGTCCACCAAGTGTTTGGATTAAGGACTTGTTGGAGAGCGGGAAATTGGGTAAGATTTTCATGGTCAATATAAATTGTTATTGGAACCGTGATGACAGATACTACAAGAAAAATCATTGGAAAGGAACAAAGGATCTTGACGGAGGTACCTTGTTTACTCAGTTCTCTCACTTTTTGGACATTATGTATTGGTTGTTTGGTGATATCACGAACATTCAATCCAAAATGACCGATTTTAACCACGGACATTCAACTGATTTCGAAGATTCAGGTATGGTCAATTTTGATTTTATCAATGGCGGTATGGGGTCTTTTAATTTTTCAACTTCATGCTTTGATCAGAATTACGAAAGCAGCATGACCATCATCGCGGAGAATGGAACAGTCAAAATTGGCGGTCAGTATATGAATGAGGTGGTCTATTGTCATGTGAAAGATTATGTCATGCCGGAATTGCCGGAAGGGAATCCCGCCAATGATTATGGACATTACAAAGGCTCAGCAGCCAATCATGTCTACATCATTGAAAATGTAATTGCGACGCTTCAAGGAAATTCTATCATTACCACCAACGCTTTGGAAGGGATGAAGGTGGTGGATATCATTGAGAGAATGTACGCTGCCGTGAAATAGTGAAACCAAAGAAAATGAAAAAGGCCGCATTTGCGGCCTTTTTCTTTTCAAGTAATCTCGAAATTACTTGGTAACAGTGTTGTATTGTATTTGCCATTCTGGATCATCCATGAACAATTCATTGGCATATCCCATCCATTCTGCTGCTTTCTTTTTATCACTGGCATTGCCCAATTCATTGGCATAAACGATTAAAGCATTCTTCAATAGTTTTTTCACTTCTTCATTTCGGGTAGAGTAGGATTGAGATACCAACAATTCCTTGGCTTTGGCCAATTCCATGTCTGAATCTTTTACAGCTTTGGCATGGGCAAAACAAAGCCCTAGCATGATGTGTGCTCCTGCGTCGCTGGGCTCAACATCAATCAAACAGTCATAATACAATTTGGCTTTGGTGAATTTGCCCTGCTCATATTGCATATCGCCCTCAATGGTGATGTCCTTGCGGATATTCATGAAGAAATCAGGGAACTCATCAACATATTTTTTTTCTTTGTCTTTGGCGGCATACTTGGAACAAAATTTCATGGCATCTTTAAAAGCGCCTTTGTATTCTTCCATTTGCGTGTATTTTTCAATCTTTGACATTTCATAC
>CANEVR010000106.1 GCA_947442505.1 Flavobacteriales bacterium
AAAATGAATATCAAAGAAATTCAAGACTTAATCAAGTTCGTGTCCAAGAGTGGAGTGAGTGAGGTGGAAATCGAACAAAAAGATTTTAAAATCACCATCAAAACGCCAGTGATGGGTGCGCCTATGGCAGTTGCTGCTATGGCTCCTGTTGCGATGCAAGTAGCAGCGCCCGCGCCTGTTGCTGCTGCTCCAGTGGCGGCTCCTGCACCTGTTGCAGCACCGGCCAATGATTCCAATTTGATAGAGATCAAAAGCCCCATGATTGGCACTTTCTACCGCTCTGCTGGTCCAGACAAACCATCATTTATTGAGGTAGGTCAAACCATTAAGCCAGGTGATAAAGTTTGCATCATTGAGGCCATGAAATTGTTCAATGAAATTGAATCTGAAATTTCAGGTACCATCGTTAAAGTATTGGTCAATGATTCTACTCCAATCGAGTACGATCAACCTTTGTTCTTGGTAGAACCCGCTTAATCTTTTCAAGCATGTTCAAAAAAATCTTAATCGCTAACCGTGGCGAAATTGCTTTGCGTGTGATTCGTACTTGCAAAGAAATGGGTATCGCAACGGTAGCTGTTTATTCAACGGCAGACCGTGATAGCCTTCACGTTCGTTTTGCGGATGAGGCCGTTTGTATCGGACCTCCCGCGTCCAAAGATTCTTATTTAAAAATCTCCAGCATCATTGCTGCTGCGGAAATCACCAATGCAGATGCCATACATCCGGGATACGGATTTTTGTCAGAAAATGCAACTTTTTCAAAGGTGTGTAAGGAGAATGGAATCAAGTTCATCGGTGCTTCTCCTGAGATGATTGACGCCATGGGCGACAAGTCTTCTGCTAAGCAAACCATGAAAAATGCTGGTGTTCCATGTATTCCGGGATCTGAAGGTATTCTTGAGTCATTGGAAGATGCACATAAAGTTGCCAAGGAAATCAAATATCCCATTATGCTCAAGGCCACTGCAGGTGGCGGTGGAAAAGGGATGCGTGTAGTTCAGAAAGCGGAGGATTTGGATGACGCCTGGGAAGCGGTTCGCCGTGAGGCCGGCGCTGCCTTTGGAAATGACGGAATCTACATGGAGAAATTTGTGGAGGAACCCCGTCACATCGAGATTCAAATAGCGGGTGACCAATATGGTAAAGCATGTCACTTGTCAGAGCGTGACTGTTCCATTCAACGCCGTCACCAAAAGTTGGTGGAAGAGACTCCATCTCCTTTTATGACAGACGAGCTGCGTGAGAAAATGGGCCAAGCCGCCATCAAAGCGGCAGAGGCTGTGCAATATGAAGGTGTTGGAACCGTAGAGTTTTTGGTGGACAAAAACCGAGACTTCTATTTCATGGAAATGAATACGCGTATTCAAGTAGAGCACACCATCACTGAAGAGGTCATCAATTATGATTTGGTCAAAGAGCAAATCAAGTTGGCGGCTGGTGAGCCCATCTCAGGTCGCAATTACTACCCAAAAATGCACAGTATTCAGTGCCGTATCAATGCAGAGGATCCGTTTAAGAACTTCTCGCCTTGTCCTGGTAAAATCACAGCCTACCACAGTCCCGGAGGACATGGTGTGCGTTTGGATACCCACGCTTATGCTGGGTATGTGATTCCCCCCAATTATGACAGTATGATTTCCAAATTGATTACAGTGGCACAAACCCGTGAAGAGGCCATTACCAAGATGCAACGCGCCTTGGATGAGTACATCATTGAAGGAATCAAAACCACCATCCCATTCCATCAAAAGTTGATGAAGGATCCCCAATTCAGAGCGGGAAACTTCACCACCAAGTTCATGGAATCGTTCGAAATGTAATTGCAATATAATACAATATGGCCAAAATACTTTTGGTAGATGACGAAGCCAGCATCAGAATGGCTTTGAAAGAAATCTTAGAGTACGAAAGCCACACCGTAATTGAGTCTCCTGATGCAGTAGCTGGATTAAAAGCGCTGAGTCAGGAGACTTTTGATTTGGTTATCACCGATATCAAAATGCCCAAAGTGGACGGTTTGGAATTTCTACAACAGATTAAGGAACACGGTCATGAAATGCCCGTCGTGATGATTACCGGACACGGTACCATTGATACCGCTGTGGACAGCATCAAGAAGGGGGCCTTTGATTTTATTCAAAAGCCTTTGGACTTGAACCGTGTTTTGGTCACCGTGCGCAACGCTACACAAAGTGGTCAGATGGAGCGGGAGACCAAGGTGTTGAAGAAGAAAGTTTCGCGGATTACAGGAACCCATATTGTAGGAGAGAGTCCAGCCATTCAAGAAATATTGGGCATGATTGATACGGTAGCACCAACAGATGCGCGTGTCATGATTTTGGGACCCAATGGGGCGGGAAAGGAGTTGGTAGCCCGACAACTGCATGAGAAAAGTATTAGGCAATCAGGACCCTTTATCGAAGTCAATTGTGCTGCGATACCGGGCGAGTTGATCGAGAGTGAATTGTTTGGCCATGAGAAGGGTGCCTTTACCAGTGCCATCAAGACCAAGCCAGGGAAATTTGAATTGGCGGAAGGAGGAACCATCTTTTTGGATGAGATAGGCGACATGGCCTTGACGGCGCAAGCCAAAGTATTGCGGGCTCTTCAGGAGCAGCGCATACAGCGGGTTGGCGGCGAGAAGGACATCAAGGTCAATGTTCGCGTGGTTGCGGCCACCAATAAGGATCTGAAAAAGGAAATCGCCGAGGGAAGATTTCGTGAAGATTTGTACCACCGTTTGAGTGTGATTGTATTAAAAGTCCCCGCGTTGAATGAGCGCGCAGAGGACATCCCGTTGTTGACTGAATATTTTTTGGAGAAGGTGTGTGAGGATTACGGAAGACCATTGAAAAAGATGGAACCAGCCGCTGTGAAGTTGTTACAAAAGCAACCGTGGACAGGAAACATTCGAGAGCTACGCAACGTCATCGAGCGTTTGGTCATCCTAGGTGGAGATAAGATCTCTGAGGCGGATGTGAAGCGGTTTGTGGTTGGGGGGTGAAGGGGATGAAGTGATGAAGGGATGAGGGAATGAAGGGATGTCTCGTCCTAAAATAGGTTTACACAAAAAAAAGCCAAATGGAAAAAAAATGTAAACCCCAGGTAGGACAATTTGTGAACGGACGATTGATTCTATCCGATGAAGAAA